>CALXSW010000252.1 GCA_944391255.1 uncultured Clostridia bacterium
AATTGCTGTTTTGTAATTTTTCTTCTATTACCCCTTTCATTATAATAAGTGGCGAGAAACTTGTCGAATGGCAGCATTCGCAAAATAAAATTTTTTTCGCATAGAAAGAATAGCAGTATGCACAAAATAGATACAATATTTTTGTAATAAAAGCATAAAATATTGAAAGACAGTTTTGTCGATTTATCAAAACAAAAAATTTAACTGTTTTAAGCGGTGATATTGAAAAAAATGCTCATTTTTGATACAATATATTTACAGAGAAACGTTCGTGTTCTCTTGCACTGCCGTTGAAATATTAAAAAAATATGTGAAGCTTTTTTAAGCTTACCGAAAAAAGTCTTGTTCGTTTTTGTTTAAAAACGAAAGAGTAAAAATAGCTCTGAAACCTATGCTTCGCTACGGTGCAAGCACAGCATTTGTCATGACACAAATGCGATTAAAAATTGTTTTTTTCTCAGCAAGCTGAAAAAAACATTTATTTTTGGGAGAACCCAAACCCCTTGATAAACAGAAAAAGGAATGATTATATGGCAAACAGGATACGAAAAAATTCTATCCAATTCTATGTTACAGATGATGAATTAACTATAATCACCGAGCGAATGAAGGAACTCGGTTATAAAAATAAAAGCGACTACCTCCGCGACCTCGCAATTGACGGAATGACCGTTAGTGTAGACTGCACAAGCCTAAGAAATCTTTGTGCCGAGATGAGTAAAATCGGGCGAAATGTAAATCAAATTGCTCACCTTGCAAATGGTTCGGGCAATGTTTACAGAAGTGATATAGAAAAGATAAGGAAGTGTCTTGAGGATATATGGCTTATGTTAAGACGTTTCCTATCCGCTACCACGTAAAGACAGCTATAGATTATATAGCAGCTTCAGATAAAACTGATAACGGCGAGCTTGTAAGCTGCTATAACTGTTCTCTTGAAACTGCCGACATAGAATTTAAACAGACAAGGCGCATGGCAAAAAGCAAGGGCAAGCAAGCGGCAAGGCATATAGTTCAATCGTTCAAACCGGGCGAAGTCACGGCAGAACAGGCACATGAAATCGGAAAGAAATTTGCCGATGAGCTGCTCGGAGGAAAATATGAGTATGTTATAGCAACTCATATAAATTCCGGCGCTATTCATAACCATATCATCTTTAATTCGGTCAGCGTTGAAGACCATAGAAGATACAGAAGCAACAAGCACACATATAAGCGAATGAGATTTATAAACGACAGTCTGTGCCGTGAATATGGATTGTCAATCATAGATGAAAACAGCAGAGGAAATAACAAATCTCAAAATGAAATATACACCGAACAGCGAAACAAGCGTGTTGTTTGGCGGGATATTCTAAGAGCTGATATTGATACTGTTATACAACAAGCTGACAGCTTCGATGATTTTCTGAACCGCATGTATCAGCTCGGCTATGGCGTTAAGACAGGAAAATATCTTGCCTTTAAAAATAAGGCACAACAAAGATATATGCGTATTAAATCACTCGGCTCAGATTACACAGAAGATGAGATAAAGGAGCGCATCGTTACAAAGCGTCAAGCTATTCCTAAGCGTATACGGAACAGCGGACGAGATATAACGCTTCTCATTCAAATAGAGAGCAATATTAAGTGTCAAACGTCAAAGGCTTATGAGAATTGGGCAAAGCTGCATAACTTAAAAGAAGCAGCTCAAACGCTGAATTTTCTGATAGAACATGATATATCCTCATTCGAGGATTTAGACAGTAAAGTTGACACACTCAAAAAGCAGCAGCGCAGTATGGTAGCAGAGCTTAAGCAGCTTAATGATGATATAAAAGATATAGATGAACGTATCCATTTTATCAAAACCTATGATGAATACAAGCCTATCGCTGAAGAATATGAAAAAGCAATATTTAAAAGTAAATTTAAACAAAAGCACTTCGATGAACTGGAACTGTTTGAAACAGTCTATAATCGTTTAAAACAACTGTATCCCGATAAGAAAATCCCATCTGTATCATCTTTACGTAAAAAATGTATGCATCTTGAAGCTGATAAGGAGAAAAAATATAAAGATTACAAGTTAGTAGAAACTGAATTACACACATATGAAGCATTATGCAGTAATATGGAGCAGTTTTTAGGCATAGAGAGGTCAGCACAACAAAATAAAACAAAAGAAAAGTCTATTTAACCTATGCAAAGATGTCTCGGCCTCTATAGGCTATGGTTACAGCATTTGTTGCTGCGATTTAAAGTAAATGAGGTCATTCCTAAAAGAATTGACCTCATTTTTCAATAGTTGCGCAATGCTTCTCAATAATCTGCTGCAATGATATTGATTTCATTTTATCAAAGGCGGCCTTTTCAATTTCATCATAGGCAGATAATAAAACATTCTCAATGTTCGCACCAACAGGACAATGCTCTGACGGGTTTGCATGTATACCGATGAAGTGCGGTAAATTTTCGGGTTCAACCGCAGCATACACATCATATAGAGATATGGCATTCGGTTCTTTTGCGAGATAGTTACCTCCTACGCCCCGCAGTGTTGTGATAATTCCTGCGGATTGGAGAGTATTTAAAATCCTGCGGATTACTGCCGGATTACAGCCCGCGCTTTCTGCAAGTATTGCGCTCGTAATCTTTATATGTTCCTGCTTCTCTGCAATAAATACAAGGCAATGCAGAGCAACGGAAAACTTTATATTTATCCTCATAAAAATCCTCTCTTAAATACTTATTCTATAAGTATTATACCATAAAAGAAATTCAAAGTAAATATTGACAACGAGAAAATAGTATGATACAATAGTTGTAACAATAAAAGTAACAACTATTAAGGAGGTTCTGCTATGAAAAAATCAAAAAAAATATTCAGTATATTATTAACAACTGCGGCATTAGCATCAGCCGTAAATATGTCGGCAATTGCAGCTCCCATTCCGAGAGAAAGCGCACCTGTAAACGCCGATGAGGGAGCCATAACCGTTACAGAAAATCTTATAGGCGGTATACTTGATGAAGTGTCCGGCGGATTGGGGTTTCAGATGGCGAACGGAAAAGCTAACACAATCATACGCAAGGCTGTAATCAACGGAAATACAGATGGTTATGGCTATACTATATTATCGGCTGTGTCAAGAAACGCTATATATCAAATACGAGATATGTATCTCCGAAATGATTATTATAGCGCGGTGGAGGAAGAAGTCAAAGCGCTTATCTCTGATATAATAACAGATGTTCAGAACGGCAAGCCGTATGATGAAGCTGTGAAAGAAGCTTACACAGCAATTTATACAGCAAAAGACGCAGGATTTAATCCATCAGACTACGAGGGAATTGACACCTGTTACTGGCCCGACAGACCGGCAGTAGACAGTGTGTATCTGAACAGAGCGAGGAAGTTGCTTCTTGAAGCGAAGTGACTATCATTTTAATATTAAATAAACCAGTGGGAGGCTATGAAGATTTTCATAGCTTCCTATTTTGTATTTATAATATCTTGACAACGACTTTGTTTTATTATATGATATATATTAGTTGCAGTTGTAGTTATATTGTGAGCCTTTTAAATATACGCCGTAAGGAGGTACACAAGATTGAACGAAAAAAAAGAAGATATAGAATTTTTTCATGGAATTAAATCTGCACTGTTGGAATTGTGTGAAAAAAATAATGATGTAGTAGAGTTTCAAAGGCTTAAAGATGCCTTAAATAAATCATCATCATTTACAGAATTTTTAAAATGTGCAAATGAAAATCCATATTAATTTTGTTATTTACTAAACCTTTCAATAGCATATACGCTTTATCAAAGTGTTTTAGTTTTAAAACATATATGATATAATGATATGATAATAGTACAATATGCTTGAAAGGTGTAGTAATTATGAATACTAAAATAGAAATAGATAAAAAATTGATTGGTATGCGCATTGCCAACAGCAGAAATAAAGCAGGAATTACACAAGATTGTCTTGCTCGTCAAATAGGTATAAGTTCAAAACATATGTCTCAAATAGAACGAGGAATAAGCGGGTTTGCAGTCGGTACTATTATTGAAATAGCTAAGCAGCTAAATGTTTCAATCGATTATTTGCTGCTTGGCAAAGAGCCTCAATGCACTCCTCTTAATATAGATCTCAACAGTATCACACCTATGCAAAGACATTATGTTGAAGAACTGATAAGAGTGTTCATTAATTACTGTGACAATTGCAGTGAATAAATCGAAATTAAACAAAATTATCATAGTATTTATATATAATATCTTTTTGAGAAAGTGAGATGATATTGTGGAATTGAGGATAGCCGTATGCGATGATAATAGAGAAGATTTAGAAAAAGAATATCGCCTTATAAAGGAATTACTTCATGAAAAAGAAGTTTCGTATGAAATTGATACATATATCTCTGCTGCGGCATTGCTTTCGGCTCAGATATTATATGATATGGTATTTCTTGATGTGGAAATGGGTACTATCAACGGTATTGATGTAGCTGAAAGGTTACTACAATCCAAGAGCGATATATACATATTTTTTATAACGAACTATTCTATATATACTGATAGAGCTTCTGATATACGTGCACACAGATATTTATCAAAACCAGTGGATAAGGAAAGATTAAATAACGGAATTAGCAGTGCGCTAAAGAAAATATCAGATACAACTAAAGTTATAACGGTAAAAGATAAAGAAACTAAAAAAACTTATACGATACCTATAGCTTCGATCATCTTTATCGAAAACACAGGTCGTCATACAGAAATTCATTTAACAACAAGACCTGCATTTGTTGTTGAAGAGGTATTTTCAATTATAAAAGAAAGAATAGAAAGCGAGGTGGATTATTTTGCCATGCCTCATCAAAGCTATTATGTTAATATGCGTTTTGTCGATGATTACGATAAAAAAGAGGTTAAAATATCTTATGCAAATAAATCTTATACCGCTATCATGACTCGCGGAAGATACAAAACTTTTAATGATAAGATGTTTGAAATGGCAAAGTTATTGTGATGTATTTAAACTATATAACAAAATTAATTTCAATAATAATCGAATGCGGGATAATGATGTATTATTGTAATTCAATACTACCATATAAAAAATCGAAAGCAGTAAGTTCATGCACAGTGGGTTTAGGATACTTAATTTACTACTTTATATGTATTTTAAAATTGCCTGCATTAAATATCATTGGTTTTATTGTTATAAATTTTCTGATAATTTTGTTGGGATATAAAGACACCCTTAGAGGTATGCTTTTTAAGCTAACAATAATAACAGGACTAATGATGTTCAGTGAAGTAATTGCTTCGCTTCTGATTAAAACAGAAATAAACAATGAGTTTACAACGGTTATAACATTTGTAGAAGATATAATATTTACATTTGCATCAAAATTATTATATATCATGTCCATGATAATTTTCAGGCATTTATCTGTAAATAGAAACTATAGGTATCAAACCAAAGAAATGATATATCTGGTTGTTCTTCCTATCTCAACTTGCTTATTTCTATATTTGTTTAATCAAATTAGTACTATGTTAAGCGATAGATTGGAAATATTGTTTGTGACATTTAGTGTGTTGTTAATAGTTGCAAATTTTGCGACATATTTTGTATGCGAAAAAATAATTGACAATTGTTTGCAAAATGAAAAATTGAAACAAATTGAATTTAAGAAGGAAATTAATGAAAAAAGCTATCAGATAATTCAAGAAAAGTACAATGAGTTAAAAATTTTAGTTCATGACTTTGATAAATATTGTAATTACATTGATAAAAAAATTGCTGGTGGTCAAGAGGATGTACAAGCACTCACAAAAAAGATAAAAGACAAAAATAAAGAGTTTTTGATAGTTGAATATACGAACAATAAAGCTTTAAATGTCCTTTTATCTCAAAAAATAAAAGAGTGTAATGAGAGACAAATAGATTTTCAAATCTATGCACAGAACATTGATTTATCATTTATTGAGGAAAGCAATGTAATTGCGATTTTTGGGAATTTGATAGATAATGCTATTGAAAGCTGCATGATTTCAAGAACAAAAAAGATATTTTTACAAATACAGGTGATGAATGACAAGTTCCTTGTTATAAATCTTGAGAATAGTGCCGACAAAGAACCTATTGTAGAAAATGGCAAATTGAAAACAAGAAAAACCGATAAAGATAATCATGGTATCGGAATATTAAGTGTAAGACAAGCATTAAATAATCTAAATGAACATAATGGTCGGTTGCAATGGGAGTACAACGCCGATAAAGGTGTTTTTATTACAACTATTCTTATAAGCTTACAAAAGAAAATATAAAAATGTAAAAGTTGTAATATAGAAGCAAATGTTGCAGACAATATTGACTAAACAATAAAACCATTATACAATTATAATACACAAATGGAGATGTAAAATAACATATGAAGAACTATAGAAAACTATCATTTATGTAGCATTTTGAAGTATGATATGTAATACTTACAAAGCGTATAAAGGGAGACAGTTGTCAA
>CALXSW010000253.1 GCA_944391255.1 uncultured Clostridia bacterium
TTGAAATATAAACTAAAATGTGTTAGAATGTATAAGAAATAACTACCAATTAAAGAGGAAATTATGAAAACATCAGATTTTTATTTTGATCTTCCGCAGGAGCTTATAGCGCAGGAGCCTCTTGAAAAGAGAGACGAGTCAAGGCTGATGGTTCTTGACAAGGCGAGCGGAGAGATAGAGCATAAGCATTTTTATGACATAGTTGATATGATAGATCCGGGCGACACGCTTATACTTAACGATACAAAGGTTTTGCCGGCGCGGTTGTACGGAGTAAAAGAGGGAACGGGCGGAGCTATAGAGTTTCTGCTTTTGAATAAGCACTCCCTTGACACATGGGAGGTAATATTAAAGCCGGGCAGACGCGCAAAGCCGGGAGCGAGATTTATTTTTGGTGACGGCAAGCTGAAGGCTGAGATACTTGATGTAATTAATGACGGAAACAGGCTTGTCAAATTCGAATATGACGGCATATTTGAAAATGTACTTGACGAGCTTGGTGAAATGCCGCTTCCGCCGTATATAACGAAAAAGCTTGAGGATAAGGACAGATATCAGACCGTGTACGCGAAGTATACCGGCTCTGCTGCCGCGCCTACAGCCGGACTTCATTTTACGCCTGAGCTTTTGGAAAAGATAAAGGACAAGGGTATAAATATAGGCTATGTGACTCTCCATGTCGGACTTGGAACGTTCAGACCTGTAAAGGTGGACGATGTGGACAAACACAAGATGCATTCTGAATATTATGTGCTTCCGCCTGAAACGGCAGAGCTTATAAACAAGACAAAGGAATCGGGACACAAGGTCATATCTGTCGGAACAACGGCTACAAGAACGCTTGAAACGGCGGGGCTTAACGGAATGCCGCTTAAAGCGTCATCAGGCTGGACAGATATATTCATATATCCCGGAAAGAAATTCAATGTTATAGACTCGCTTATAACGAATTTCCATCTTCCGGAATCGACGCTTATCATGCTCGTTTCCGCTTTGGCGGGAAGAGAGCATGTATTGAACGCGTATAATACAGCGGTTGAGAACAGATATCGTTTCTTCTCATTCGGCGATGCAATGTTTATAAAATAAGGAGAATATATGTTTAAGGTATTACACACGAACGGAAAAGCAAGGCGCGGAGAATTCAGGACTGTGCATGGAGTCGTGCAGACGCCTGTTTTCCAGAATGTCGGAACGGCTGCGGCTATAAAGGGAGCTGTTTCAACAATGGATCTCAAGGAAATAGGCTGTCAGATAGAGCTGTCTAACACATATCATCTGCACCTGCGTCCGGGCGATAAGATAGTCCATCAGATGGGCGGACTTCATAAGTTCATGAATTGGGATAGACCTATCCTTACAGACAGCGGCGGCTTTCAGGTGTTCTCACTTGCGGGACTTCGCAAGATAAAGGAGGAGGGCGTGAGCTTTAACTCGCATATCGACGGACGCAAGATATTTATGGGTCCGGAGGAGAGCATGCAGATACAGTCAAATCTCGCGTCAACTATAGCTATGGCATTTGATGAGTGCATAGAGAATCCGGCGCCTAAGGATTATGTGAAGCATTCTATCGACAGAACAACGCGCTGGCTTAAGCGGTGCAAAGCGGAGATGGCAAGACTCAATTCGCTTGAAACGACTATAAATAAGGAGCAGATGCTGTTTGGCATAAATCAGGGCGGAACGTATGATGATCTTAGAATAGAGCATATGAAGGAGATAGCGAAGCTCGATCTTCCGGGGTACGCTATAGGCGGTCTTGCTGTCGGCGAAAGCCATGAGGAGATGTATCATATTCTTGACGTAGTCATTCCGCACGCACCCGAGGACAGACCGAGATATCTGATGGGCGTGGGAACGCCGTCAAATATAATAGAGGCAGTGGCGAGAGGCGTTGACTTTTTTGACTGCGTAATAGCGTCAAGAAACGCGCGCCACGCGTTTATATTCACACAGCATGGAACGATGAACCTGCTGAATCAGAAATATGAAACAGATCCGCTCCCAATAGATCCCGACTGTAACTGTCCGGCATGCCGCAATTATTCGAGAGCGTATATACGCCACCTGTTCAAGGCAAAGGAGATGCTCGGAATGCGGTTATGCGTGCTGCATAATCTGTATTTCTATAACCACCTTATGGAGGAGATAAGAAAGGCTATCGAGGAAGACAGGTTTGAGCAGTTCAGAGCGGAAAACGTTGAAAAGCTTGCAAAGAGGATATAAAAAACAACAGCCGTGTCTTTTTCTTTGACACGGCTGTTTTTATGAAAATTTTAATAAAATATGAACATTTAAAAAGAAGTATTGACATTAAAGAAATAATTGGTTACAATAATATGTAGCATGCTACATATTATGAAGAGGTGAAACTATGGCTGACATAACGATCGGATTAAGGCTCAAGCAGATAAACAGGCTCTTAATACGCGAAATAGACAATATGCTTAAAAAGTATGATCTGACTTTTTCGCAGACCGAGCTTCTGCATTTTTTGAGTGTAAACGGCGGATCCCAGCCTCAAAAAGCGATAGAAGAAAAATTTGGTGTATCTCACGCATCAGTTATAACGCTATTGCAGAGAACAGAAAAAAAGGGATTTATAACCGTTACAGTCGATGAAAATGACAGACGCAGGAGAATAGTCACTCTGACTGACAAGGTATATGAATATTTTGACGAGGCGAGTGAACAGAGAGCGGAGCATGAAAAGCGCATGATAGATGGTTTTTCAGCTCAGGAGCAGACCGATCTGAAATTGCTTCTTGATAAATTGTATGCAAATTTATTGAAAGGAAAGGAATGCTGAAATGATCAAAAAATTACTACGGTCGTTGCGCGAGTATAAGCGTGAAACGATCCTGACACCTATTTTTGTCACTTTTGAAGTAGCGATGGAGATCCTTATCCCATTTCTTATGGCGAGCCTTATCGACCATATCAATGAGGAGAATATGGAATTCATAACAAAAATAGGTATTATACTAATTATATGCGCTGTCATTTCTTTGACCTGCGGAGCTCTCGCGGGTAAATTTGCGGCGACGGCGTCAACAGGCTTTGCTAAAAACCTGAGATATGATATGTTCAAGAAGGTGCAGGGATTTTCCTTCTCAAACATAGACCATTTTTCTACAGGCGGTATCGTTACGCGTCTTACCACCGATGTGACAAATGTTCAGAACGCGTATCAGATGGTTATAAGAATCGCTGTAAGATGTCCTCTCACAATGATATGCGCCCTTGTAATGGCGTTTGTGGTGAACGCTCAGCTGTCGCTTGTATACCTCGTAATAATCCCTGTTTTGGCATTTATTCTATATCAGATAATGATACACGCGTTTCCTGCGTTTGAAAAGCTGTTTAAGGTTTATGATAAGCTCAATAACGTTATACAGGAAAATCTTCACGGCATAAGAGTTGTAAAATCATTTGTCCGCGAGGAGCATGAAAAGGAAAAATTCAGCGGTCAGGCTAAGAGAATCTATGATTATTCGTCTATGGCTGAAAAAATACTCGCATTCAACGCGCCTACGATGCAGATCTGCGTATATGCCTGCATGATAGTAATCTTCTGGTTTGGAGCGCATTTCATCGTGACAGATAAGCTTACAACGGGTGAGCTTACAAGTATGTTTACATATACTATGCAGATACTCATGAGCCTTATGATGCTCTCAATGGTATTTGTAATGATCACAATGGCGCGAACATCGGCAGAGCGTATAGAAGAGCTTCTTGATACGGAAAGCGACATACAGAATCCTGAAAAGCCAATTGAAACGATCGAAAACGGCGATATCAATTTTGACCATGTCACATTTGCTTATAAAGGTCATTCACCGTCGCTTAAAAATATATGTCTGAGTATCCCGTCAGGCTCAACAGTCGGAATTATAGGCGGAACGGGTTCAGGTAAATCAACGCTTGTTCAGCTTATCCCGCGTCTTTACGATGTAAGCGAAGGACGAGTAATGGTGGCGGGCAGAGATGTCCGTCAATACGACATAGAGGCGCTCAGAAACAGCGTGGCTATGGTATTGCAGAAGAATGTCCTGTTCTCGGGAACTATAAAGGAAAATATGCGCTGGGGTAACGACAATGCAACAGACGAGGAGATCATAGCGGCATGTAAGGCGGCGTGCGCTGATGAGTTTATCGACACATTCCCTGAGGGATATGATACATATATCGAGCAGGGCGGTACAAACGTATCGGGCGGACAGAGACAGCGACTCTGTATCGCGAGAGCGCTGCTTAAAAACCCTAAGATATTGATTCTTGACGACAGCACGAGCGCCGTTGATACAAAGACGGACGCGTCGATACGCGCTGCAATGCAGAAGGCTATCCCAGGCGCGACAAAGATAATAATTGCGCAG
>CALXSW010000254.1 GCA_944391255.1 uncultured Clostridia bacterium
TACCTGATGATGTTCTTGAGCGGATAATAAAGGCGGGAGTATACGCGCCTACAGGAATGGGAAAGCAGTCGCCTATAATAATAGCTGTCACAAATAAGGAAATGCGTGATAAGCTTTCATCAATGAACGCGGCTGTAATGGGCGTTGACACAGATCCGTTTTATGGCGCGCCTGTAGTTCTTGTAGTTCTTGCCGACAGATCACGCGCGACATATGTATATGACGGAAGTCTTGTAATGGGAAACCTCATGAACGCGGCGCACAGCGAGGGAATAGGCAGCTGTTGGATCCATAGGGCAAAAGAAGAATTTGACTCTGATGACGGCAAGGGAATTCTCAAATCTCTTGGCATAGAGGGGGATTATGAGGGAATAGGCCATTGCGTGCTTGGCTATGCAGACTGTGAGCTTCCATCACCGGCGCCGAGAAAAGAAAATTACGTTTACTATGTAAAGTGATATAAAAGCAGGCAGCAGACAAACAGGAGATAAAGAATATGAAAGCACGTTATTTTATTGCAGCATTAATATTGATAATATGTATTTTAACTTTCATGTCCTGCACCGACAGTGAGAGGGAGCTCGTTGATGAAATACCATCTGCTACAGAGCAGGTTACAGAGACTCCTTCGTCGAGAACTATAGTTATAAGTGCCGCCGGTGACTGCACGTTTGCTACTGATGAGTATGCCGGACAGGTGATGAGTTTTGTAGAGGCGGAAAGTATGTATGGCACATCATATTTTATGCAGAATGTCAGGTATATATTTGAAAACGATGATCTCACAATTGTAAATTTTGAAGGCACGTTATCTGAGAATGGCGAGCGCGCTGATAAATCATTCGCGTTCCGCGGCAAGCCATCATATGCAAATATCCTGACAAGCAGCAGCGTAGAGGCAGCTTGTCTTTCAAATAATCATTCGCATGACTATGGCGAGATAAGCTATACCGACACATATGATATACTCGAGTCAAACGGGATAACCACATATGACAGCTCACATATAAAATATTATGAGGTGAACGGCATAAGGGTAGGTTTAGTAGGTATAAACTATCTCAATGATGTTGACAAGACGAAGCTTGACTCGGCTATGGCAGAGGTAAAAGCAGGATCGCCGGATATAATAATTGTATCGATACACTGGGGGATCGAAAAAGCTACAGAGCCTAATGAAGAACAGATAGAGGCCGGACACCGCGCGATAGATCTCGGAGCTGATCTCGTTTTAGGAACGCATCCTCATGTTCTTCAGGGTATAGAGCAGTATAACGGCGGAGTAATAGCGTACAGCCTTGGAAATTTCTGCTTCGGAGGAAATGACAGTCCGGCAGATATGGATACAATAATTTACCGTCAGGCATTTACAATAGATGCTGCGGGAAATAAGACTACAGATATAACTGTAGTGCCTTGCACCATATCGTCCGACTATATGAACGGACTGAACAATTATCAGCCTACACCGGCGACCGGCGAAAAGCATGACAGTATAGTCAAAAAAATGGAGAGCTATAACCAGGCGCTGGGCGGCATACAGATAAATTATGATTGATAAACGGAGGATTTTATGTATAAAGGCATAGTGTTTTTTGATTATGACGGCACACTTGTAGATGAGTCGGCTAAGATATACCGTCCGACAGAGATGACTCTGAAAACTACGGAACAACTAAGAGAGAATGGATATCTTATAATGCTCGCCACAGGCCGCGCTAAATGCTACGTTCCGGACACGGGTATAAAATTTGATGGTGTTATAGCGTCAAACGGAGCATATGCGGAGCTGAACGGTGATATTATATATAATAACACTGTGAAATATGAGTATGTGAAAGAGCTTGTCGACAGAGCTGATGAGCTTAAATATACATATGTGCTTGAAAATCAGGATCTGTGTTATACAAATGGTTTTCACAATAAGCATTTTATGGATACACTGAAATTTTTTGATATTAACGAAAGAAATTTCAGACCTGTAGAAGAGATCGATAGACTGCGCGCAAATAAAATGTTTCTGACATATGAGAGTGATGATGTTTTTGACGCGGTAAGCCGTGAATTTAGAGGTAAGTTTGTGCTTGGTAAACACAGAACAAATATGTCATGTGATTGTGACCCTGTTGGAAACACAAAAGGCTGCGGCATAACTAAAATAATAGAGTTTGCCGGAGTGCCGGCTGAAAACACATACGCGATAGGCGACGGAATAAATGATCTTGATATGATGAAAAACGTATCTCATGGTATTGCTATGGGATCACATGCAAAAGCGCTTGAGAACGTATGCGGTTATATAACAGGAACCGTGTCAGATGAGGGAATCACAAATGCAATGAAACACTACAGACTGATATGAATATTACAGCGGAAAGACGCATTTTTACAATATATAAAATATATTGTAAGAATACGGCTATCCGCTGTATTTTTTTGAAAAAAATTCATAAAAAGTATTGACAAAAGTCATAGCTCCCGTTATAATGAATATATGAACAGATGTTCATATATTCATTATAACAGGAGGCGATTTTATGAGCTGCAAATGCACTGAACACAAAAATCACGATCACAAGGACTGCTGCGGGCATAGCCATTCTCATAATGAGATAAGCTGCTCATGCGGTCATGATCATTCGCATCACAGCTGCGGCTGTTCATGCGGTCACGGCAATGACACAGAAGGAAAGAGTATAATAATACGGCTTATTATTAGCGGCATTTTATTTGTTGTCGCGCATATAACAAGCAATATCAATGAATTGATGGGGCTTATATTCTTTGTCGCTTCATATATAATTATAGGTTATGATATTATATTAAGATCAGCGAGAAATATATCAAAGGGAGAAATATTTGATGAAAATCTGCTCATGACAATAGCGAGTATAGGAGCATTTCTGATAGGAGAAACGCCTGAGGCTGTAGCTGTTATGTTTTTATATCAGCTTGGCGAATATTTGCAGGATAAGGCTGTAGATAAAAGTGAAATGTCTATTGAGGCTCTTTTAAATGTCAGACCTGAAAAAGCCAATGTACTTAGGAATGGAAATATAGAAGTCTGCAGTCCGGAAGATGTGCTTGAAAACGAGCTATTAATAGTAAGAAAAGGCGAGAAGATACCTCTTGACGGAGTGATCACTGAAGGAAGCGCGAGAATAGATACAGCTGCTCTGACGGGTGAGAGTGAACCGGCAGAGGTTTCGGCAGGCGATGAGGTCCTCGGCGGATGTATAAGCATAGACGGTGAGATCACGGTAAGAGCTACAAAGACGTTCGCAGAGAGCGAGGTTTCAAAAATACAGCAATTTGTTGCTGATGCTAAGCAGAAAAAACCGGCCACAGAGAAATTTATTTCTAAATTTGCAAAAGTATACACGCCGATAGTAGTTATACTTGCGCTTATAACAATGTTTGTACCGCCTCTGTTTGACGGTTTCTCATGGGTGAAATGGATAGAAAGAGGTCTTGTATTCCTCGTTGTATCGTGTCCATGCGCGCTTGTTATCTCTATACCTCTTGGCTTCTTTGCCGGAATGGGCGCCGCGTCAAAAAAAGGCGTACTTATAAAGGGCGGAGAATATATAGAAAAGCTTGCCGGACTTAAAACAGCGTTTTTTGATAAGACAGGAACTCTGACTGTGGGAAGTGTTGACACGCCTGACAGACTTAAGTCTGATTCAGAAAAGACTATCGCGGCCTTCAAAAAGGCGGGAATAAAGACAATAATGCTTTCGGGCGATAAAAAGGAAAAGGCTGAGCATTTCGCAAAGCTTGCGGGCGTTGATGAAGTTAGATATGAGCTTTTGCCGCACGAAAAGCGAGATGAGATAGTTAAAGTAGACGGAGTTCGTATATTTGTCGGTGATGGAGTAAACGACGCGCCGGTTTTGGCGGCGGCTGATGTAGGCTTTGCAATGGGTGGCATGGGTACGGACTGCGCGGTTGAAGCGGCTGACGCCGTAATACTAACAGATGAGCCATATAAAGCATTTGAAATGTATATGCTCTCAAAAAGAGTTATGAGAGTTGTAAAGCAGAATATTGTATTTTCCATATCTATAAAAGTAATAGCTATGCTTCTAAGCTTTATAGGAGTAGACAATATAATGTGGTTTGCCATATTTGCCGACGTTGGCACGGCGATGATAGCCATAGCAAATTCTATGCGATTGCTGTATGTGAGAAAATAACGTTTCTCTTAATGGAATTACTCTGATCATTATATACCCCCGGATCGTCCGGGGGTATTTTTTACGAAAAATATCAAGAGATTTTAGATAAGTTTTTTCGTATATCTGCAATTTTTATTAATAGAGTGCTTACAATAAGTATTACAAGCTCTGAAACAGGAAAAGCTATCCAAACGCCTGTCATGCCAAATATTTCGGATAATACGAATGCAAAAAATACAATGCCTATAATTCTGGCAAAAGCAATGGCTGATGATTCTTTGCTTTTAGCTGTTGCGGAGTAAAATCCAGCTCTTATAATATTTATCGCAGCAAATAAAAATCCAACAAAATAACATTTTAATCCGATCTCGCCATGGTAGGCTAATTCAGGAGAATTATCGCTGTTAAATAGATACACTAAAAGCTCTGCAAAAACAAAGACGGAAATAACTAATATAGCAGCTATAATGAGGCCTATAATTAATGAGCATGTGTAGATCCTTTTTTGCGCTTCTTTATTTGATTGTCCGTACATTTTACTTGCCAATGGTTGAAGTCCTTGAGAAACTCCATTTAATAAAGCTGTTCCGACAAGCGCTGTATTTGCAACTATACCATAAGCTGCCACGCCTATATTTCCTGACAGCGAAAGAAGTATAAAATTAAAAACCATGGTAGTAAGTCCGTTTGAGATCTCACCGACAAAAGCTACAATTCCAAGGCTACAGGCGGAAAACAGCTTTTTGATCGATGGAATATTTTTTATAAAACGAATATTATTTTTACCAGAAAGAAAATGGAGCATGCAAATCATCATACTTACGATCGGTGAAAGACCTGTTGCAAGCGCCGCGCCCACAATACCCATTCCAGCAGGGAACATGAAAACGTAGTCAAAAATAATATTAAAAATACCGCTTGACAGCGTCGCAGCCATTGCTATATTAGGAGATCCGTCGTTCCTCACAAATGCCGCGAATGTATAGTTTAACATAAAAAATGGAGCGCAGCAAAGAACTATTTTAGTATATGAAAGTCCTACATTTAAAATTGTGTCATCAGCTCCAAGCATTCTCAGCACAGTATCAGGAAAGAATATACCGAGTGTTATAAATATAAGGCTTACTAAAATCGTCCAGATAATAGAATTTGAAAAGTGTTTTTCATTGCCGGGAAGTCCTGTTGCGTGCTCTAATGAATATCTCGTTGCGGAACCTATTCCTATCATAGAGCCTATAGCAAAAATAATGCCGTATATTGGAAGCGTTAAGTTAAGAGCGGTAAGGCCGTTAGAACAAGACGCGGCCGCAACAAAAAATGTATCAGCCAGAACATAGCATGACGTGCCAAACGTAGCTAACATGTTTGGCATAATATATTTAAGTAATTGTTTCTCTACCATAGCAAATATCCTTTCAAAAAAAATACATCCCTATTACGACTTCTATGACCTAACGCCGTAAATAAGAATGCAATAGCATTCGGCTACCCGGTGGCAGCTTATTATTAAAAAACCGAATATAGTATAACATATTATTTATAAT
>CALXSW010000255.1 GCA_944391255.1 uncultured Clostridia bacterium
AAATTGTATCAGGCTGTCGTTTCTGGGACACGACGAATAACGGTATTTATGTAGTGGAAACCGATAACGGATGCGGTCTGATAAAATATCATGCTCCCGATAATACAGAACCGAAATGGGATTATGAATATATAGATTTTGAAAATGTCCGCAATTTCACAAAAACAGATGAGGGGTATGTTTTTACAACGCTTGACGATAAATATATATTTGTCGATAAATACGGCGATGTTACAGATGACGCCGTAAAAATAAGCGGCTCACATATTTTCTACGATGAAACCACAGCGAAAGTATATGATGACAGCAACAACCTGTTTCTCACCTTTGACACAAATGAAATGGATGCGGCGGAATATGAAAACTATATATGCACATTGAGCCGTGGCGGAGATTCGAGAGTCCTTTCTATATATTCATCAAAGGACGGCAAGCTCATTAATGAGATCAAGTACAGTGATTTTGATTTTACGCAGGGAGATATTCCAATAATAAACAGCAACGGCTATTTTATATTTAGTGACGGCGGCAAATTCGGTATTGCCGATATCATGGGAAATATAACGGTCAAGGCGGAATATGACGATATATCTCACTATGCCGACAGCAAATTCGCCGCTTATAAGGACGGCATATGGAAAATAATTGATGAAACAGGCGGCACGATACAGGAATTTAAATATCCGGGCAGACCGTATAAACACGCGGGCATGGAGCAGTACACAGTGCTTGACAACGATGAAAGCACCGTGATACTCGATGAAAACGGTAACGCAGTATCAGAGCTGCACGGTATCAGGCTCGGCTCCATACCATGCGAAAACGCCTTGATCGTACATGATAACAGCTCTAATTACCGTATGTCGCTTATTGATTTTGACGGAAACACAATAATACCATTTTCAGAGCAAAACATAGAATATCTTGGAGATGGCGTTTTCAAAAGGAACGTTTCGAGAAACGGAGAGGTCATAAATATCGATGGAAAAATCCTTGCAGCCGAATGTTACAATATAACAGCTATGGGAGATAACGGATATATCGGCATAACACAGGATAATTTTAAAGGCTATATAAACTCCGACGGAAAAGCGGTGCTGACACTGCCTGACGGATATGAGGTGCAGGGTGAATTCAGCGAAGGTCTCGCTCCTGTTGTCCGTGACACTGTATACAACTTTTACGGCGATACATCATATATAAATGAGCAGGGTGAAATAATGCTTCACCCCACGGATAAAACATGGTATAATGGAAACTCGTTTGAAAACGGCATTGCGGAGGTTGGGATAAATCTCGGCAAAGCTGGACCGCAGGGTAAAAATCTTGTTCGGTGCGTTTTTGATACGCCGTCAGACTGGGCAAAGGCTGATGTTGATACGGCGATAGAAAACGGACTCGTTCCGCTCTCACAGCAGGAACGCTACAGAAAGAATATCACGCGCGAGGATTTCTGCGAGATAGCATACGAGCTTCCGATCATTCAAAATGCTGTAAAAAATGATGATCTGAAAGACGCGTATTTTACAGACACTGAAAACGAAAAGATTTTAAGCATGTGCGGACTTGGGATCATTGAGGGTGTTGGCGATGACAGATTTGCGCCGGACGCGTTTATAACGCGTGAGGAAGCCGCTGTTATACTCAGCCGTATCTATTCTATCTATAACAGCGATACTGCTCCGTCCGATTTTATATATGATGATCATGATAATATATCAGACTGGGCAGCTGAGGCAATATATAAAATACGCTCTGCCGGTATCATGAACGGGGTAAGCGATACGGAATTTTCACCGAAAAGCAATTACACAACGGAACAGTCTATTGTTACGATACTACGGCTATACAATTTAATATAAAAAAATGATGGTGACTCAAGCTCTTTGAGTCGCCATCATTTTTTTATCCATTATACGATTTTGTATCAAGAATAGTTTCCGCTCTTTTTATCTCGTCATATGTCGGCGGTTTTATATCCTCAAGGCTGTATTTCCAGCCAAGCTTATCCCACTTTACCAAACCTAATGTATGATAAGGCAGGATCTCAAATCTCTTTACAGAGCTTAAACTCTTTACAAACTCGCCAAGCTTTTTAAGATCGTTTTCATCATCTGTTATCGTCGGAACAAGGACGTGTCTTATCCACATATCCTTGTTGTTATCCGAAAGATACTTAGCCATCGCGAGAATATTCTCATTGCCATGGCCTGTAAGCCACTTATGCTTTTCACTGTCTATATGCTTTATATCAAGAATAAAAAGATCAGTTACAGCCATAAGCTTATCGAATTTTTCAAGATATTCTTTATCTTCTCTGAACGGATTTCCTGATGTGTCAAGAACCGTGTTCACTCCCTGCTGCTTTGCAAGTCTGAACAGCTCCGTCACAAAATCTATCTGCAACAGAGCCTCTCCGCCGCTCACGGTTATCCCGCCCTTATCCTTCCAGTACGTTTTATAGCGAAGGGCAGCTTTGAGCGCCTCCTCCGGAGTTACTGCATCATCTGACTCCTTGCTCCACGTTTCAGGATTATGGCAGTATCTGCACCGCATATCGCAGCCTTGCAAAAAAATACAATAGCGAACCCCCGGCCCGTCAACCGAGCCGAAGGTTTCTATTGAGTGAATTCTTCCGATTATTTTATTACATTCTGTCATGGCAAGTTCTTGCTATAACGTCGAGCTGCTGTTCACGAGTAAGGTCGATGAACTTAACAGCGTAGCCTGAAACTCTGATAGTGAAGTTTGCATATTCTTCCTTTTCAGGATGTTCCATAGCGTCCTTAAGCTTTTCAACACCAAATACGTTTACGTTGAGGTGATGAGCGCCCTGATCGAAGTAACCATCCATAACGTTAACAAGGTTTTCAGCGCGTTCTTCATCGCTGTGACCGAGAGCGTCAGGGTTAATTGTCTGTGTATTTGAAATACCGTCAAGAGCCCATTCATAAGGCAGCTTAGCAACTGAGTTGAGTGATGCAAGCAAGCCGTTCTTTTCTGCGCCGTAGCTTGGGTTAGCACCCGGTGAAAGCGGTTCGCCTGATCTTCTTCCGTCTGGCATGTTGCCTGTAGCCTTACCGTATACAACGTTTGATGTGATAGTAAGGATCGATGTTGTAGGCTCTGAATTTCTGTATGTGTGATGCTTCTTGATCTTCTTAAGGAATGTGCCAAGGAGCCATACAGCTATATCATCAGCTCTGTCATCATCGTTACCATATCTTGGGAAGTCGCCCTCTGTTACATAATCGATAGCGATTCCGTCCTTTTCATCACGGATAACTCTTACCTTAGCATACTTGATAGCTGAGAGTGAGTCAACAACGTGTGAGAAACCTGCGATACCTGTAGCGAATGTTCTTCTTACATCTGTATCGATAAGCGCCATTTCAGCTGCTTCATAGAAGTACTTGTCATGCATGTACTGGATAAGGTTCAATGTGTTTACATACAAACCTGCGAGCCAGTCCATCATTACCTCATACTTCTGTATTACTGTATCATAATCAAGATATTCATCTGTGATACCCTTCAAAGCAGGACCTACCTGCTCTCTTGTCTTAACGTCTACACCGCCGTTTATAGCGTAAAGCAAGCACTTAGCAAGGTTAGCTCTTGCGCCGAAGAACTGCATTTCCTTACCTGTCTGTGTAGCTGATACGCAGCAGCAGATCGAGTAATCGTCGCCCCATACCGGCTTCATTACATCATCGTTCTCGTACTGGATCGAGCTTGTCTTTACTGAGATCTCAGCAGCATACTTCTTGAAGTTTTCAGGAAGCTTTGATGAATACAATACTGTGAGGTTTGGTTCCGGTGAAGGTCCCATGTTGATCAATGTGTTAAGGAAACGATAGTCTGTCTTTGTAACCATTGATCTGCCGTCAACGCCGATACCGCCGACTTCAAGTGTTGCCCATACAGGGTCGCCTGAGAACAACTGATCATATTCAGGGATTCTTGCGAACTTGACCATTCTGAGCTTCATAACGAAGTGGTCGATCAATTCCTGAGCTTCTGCCTCTGTGATCGTGCCGTTTGCAAGGTCTCTTTCCATATAGATATCAAGGAATGTTGAAACTCTGCCGACACTCATTGCAGCGCCGTTCTGTGTCTTTATAGCTGAAAGATAACCGAAGTAGAGCCACTGAACAGCTTCTCTCGCGTTCTTTGCAGGCTGTGAAATATCGTAGCCATAGCTTTCAGCCATCTTCTTCATTCCCTGCAAAGCTCTGATCTGCTCTGAAAGCTCTTCTCTCTGACGGATAACTTCATCTGTCATTGTGCCGTCACCGCAGTTAGCGAGATCTTCCTTCTTTTCCTCGATAAGGAAATCTATACCATAAAGAGCAACTCTTCTGTAGTCGCCAACGATTCTTCCGCGGCCGTATGTGTCCGGAAGACCTGTTATGATCTTGTTATGACGAGCCTTTCTCATTTCCGGTGTATATGCGTCAAATACGCCCTGGTTATGAGTCTTTCTCCAATCTGTGAATATATCGTGAAGCTCAGGCTTTATATCATAGCCGTGAGTCTTACAAGCCTGTTCAGCTGTCTTGATACCGCCGAATGGCATAAATGCACGCTTAAGCGGCTTATCTGTCTGCAAACCAACGATCTTTTCAAGATCCTTCATATCCTCATTGATATATCCAGGCTTGTGAGATGTCAATGTTGCAACGATCTCTGTATCCATATCAAGAACGCCGCCCTTAGCGCGCTGTTCCTTCTGGAGCTTCTGGAGCTCGCCCCACAATTTATCTGTTGCTTCAGTCGGACCTGCCAAGAATGAAGCGTCATCATCATATGGTGTATAGTTCTTCTGAATAAAGTCTCTGACATTTACTTCTTCTTTCCAAAGTCTGCCCGAGAAACCATTCCACTGTTCTTTTTCTGTCATTTTTCTTGATTCCTTTCTCAAGTGTATATTTAAGCAGCTTTTGGCCGCTTATTACATAACTGCCTAATAATGATTATTTGTTGCTTTTGGTAACACAATTATTTTCCTTGTTTTTTTAAGAAAATAAGTAATCATTACTAACTATAAATATAATAACATATCAACGCCGTTTTGTCAAGTTTTAAACAAAAATATAGGGTGTCAATTTTCTACAAAAATAATTGGTTTATGAGTAAATATATAGGGAATTTTCCCATATATGAAA
>CALXSW010000256.1 GCA_944391255.1 uncultured Clostridia bacterium
TTACAGAAAAGATACCAACAGGTGTGGATAACTGTGTGGATAAGTAGGATAAATAGCATAAAAAAGACAAGTATAAGGAGGATAAGTATTCACACACCTGTGAATAAAAGTAAAAAAGAGAATAAAAAATGTTAACTCCCAGATTAGAATGTATATTAAAATATGTAAACGCGGAAACTGCCGCCGATATAGGCACAGATCACGCGTATATTCCGATAGAGCTTATAAAAAGGGGACTTGCGAAAAAAGTCATAGCAGCCGATGTGCGTCAGGGACCGATAGACATAGCTAACGCGAATATTGAAAAAAACGGGTTGTGCAGCAAAATTGAAACGCGTCTTGGCAGCGGCTTATCCGTTTTAAAAAAAGGCGAGGCAGACACTATCATAATAGCCGGAATGGGTGGCGAGCTTATACGTGATATTTTAAGCTCTGATATCGAAACAGCAAAAGCATCAATTCTCGTTCTTCAGCCTATGAATTCTCAATACGAGCTGAGAAAATGGCTTCATGACAACGATTTTTCAATAGTCAGCGAAGATATTGAATGTGAGGAACATCACGTATATAATATTATGGTCGTAAAATATGGCAAGCAGACAAAATTTGAAACTGATATAGAATATCATCTGCCCAAATATCTTTACGAACATGAAAAATTCGGCGCTCTTTATGATAAGAAAAAGCGAGAGTTTGAAAAGATAGTTACAGGACTTGAGAGATCTAACAACGTTGATGAACAAAAACTAAAATATTATAAAAAATGTATTGAAAGCATGAGGAGGATAAAATGATAGTAAAAGATATAATCTCAAAAATAGAAAAGACAGCACCGTTGGAGCTTGCTTACAGCTGGGATAATTCAGGATTTCTTATAGGCGATAGAGAAAAAGATGTAAAAAAAGTCTATCTGACGCTTGATGTAAATGTAAGCACTGTAAAAGAGGCTGTAGAGCAGGGCGCGGAGCTTATAATTTCTCATCACCCTATACTGTTCAAGGGAATAAAAAAAATTGATTACAGAACGCCTGAGGGCTTTATTTTAAAGGAGCTTATAAAAAATGATATCGCCCTCTACGCCGCCCATACGAATATGGACACAGCCGACGGCGGTATAAACGATCTTCTTGCGCAAAAGCTCGGTATTTATGACACAGAGATAATAGAACAGCACACCCCAGCCGAAAACTGCGGACTGGGAAGAATCGGAAATCTAAAAGAAGAAACAACGCTTTGCGAATTTGCCGAACTTGTAAAAAAAGAGCTTAACACGCCGTTTGTGCGCGTGTGCGGCGAGCTTGACACAAAAATAAAAAGAGTCGGGGTAGGATCGGGAGCCTGTGACGATATAATTCCAGACGCGCTCCGAATGGGAGCTGACGTTTTTCTTACAGCTGATATGAAATATCATATTTCAATTGACAGTGTTGAAAGCGGCATATGCGTTATTGACGCCGGTCACTTTCCGACAGAGGTATTTGTCATGGATATATTTGAAAAGCTGCTGTCAGAATTTGAGCTTGATATAATAAGATCATCAAATAAGGATATATTTAAATTCGTATAAGCACTCAGAGAGGGGGCTGTTGCAAACCCGTTGAGTTTGCAACAGCCTCGCGCTTAACTCTTAAAGTTTTTTTACAAATAAACATCTTATCGCGTTTAACACCGCTAAAATCATAACTCCCACATCTGCGAATATTGCCAGATACATACCTGCAATACCAAATGCTCCAAGAATCAGACAAATAAGTTTAACGCCCAATGCCATAATTATATTCTGATAAACGATTCTCAAACACTTTCTTGAAATTCTAATAGCCTTTGATATTTTCATAGGATCGTCGTCCATAAGAACAATATCCGCAGCTTCAATTGCCGCATCAGAACCCATAGCCCCCATAGCAATCCCTATATCAGCTCGTGAAAGTACGGGTGCATCATTGATACCGTCTCCCACGAAAGCAAGTTTGGCTTTCTCAGACTTCATATTAAGAAGTTCTTCTACTTTAGATACTTTATCTGCCGGAAGAAGTTCGCTGTAAACTTCATCAATTCCCAGTAAAGACGCTACCTGATCAGCAACTTTCTTTATATCACCTGTAAGCATTACAGTTTTTTCAACACCCGATTTTTTCAGTGAAAGTATAGTATCCTTGGAATGGGGCTTAATAATATCAGATATTACAATATGACCCGCATAAGTACCGTCTATTGCCATATGAATAATTGTGCCTGTCTTATGGCAGTCGATATATGTAATATCCATACTCTTCATAAGTTTATCATTACCTACTGCAACCTCTATACCATCTACTTTTGCAATAATACCATTGCCGCTTATTTCCTGAATATCGCTTACGCGGCTTCGATCAAGCTCTTTTCCATATGCTCTCTGTAAGCTCTTACTGATAGGATGAGATGATGCGCTTTCTGCCAGAGCCGCGTATTCAATCAGTTTTTTATTTTCTATTACATTGTGGTGTATTCCGTTGACTTCAAAAACTCCCTGTGTAAGCGTACCTGTTTTATCGAATACAACTATTTTAGTTTTTGACAGAATTTCAAGATAATTAGAACCCTTTACCAAAACGCCTTCACGGCTTGCTCCTCCAATACCTGCAAAGAAACTCAGTGGAATACTGATAACCAACGCACATGGACAGCTTATAACAAGAAATGTCAAAGCTCGATAAATCCAAACTCCCCAATCTGCAGAAAGCCCCATTGCAAATACACGGATAATCGGCGGAAGCACAGCAAGTGCCAAAGCACTGTAACATACTGCCGGTGTATAAACTTTTGCAAATTTTGAAATAAAATTCTCTGATTTTGATTTACGAGAACTTGCATTTTCTACTAAATCCAAAATCTTAGATACCGTAGATTCTCCAAATTTCTTTGTCGTTTTAATTTTTAACAGACCTGTCATATTAATACATCCACTGATAATCTCATCACCAGTCTTGACCTCACGTGGAAGGCTTTCTCCTGTGAGCGCACCTGTATTTAAGCTGGAATTTCCTTCAATAATTACACCATCAATAGGTACTTTTTCACCTGGCTGAACAACTATAATACCTCCGACTTCAACCTCATCAGGATCAACCTGCTCAAGTTTACCGTCTTTCTCAATGTTTGCATAGTCAGGACGTATATCCATAAGTTCGCTTATATTACGTCTGCTTTTACCAACTGCATAACTTTGAAACCACTCCCCAATCTGATAAAACAGCATAACAGCAATAGCTTCCAGATAATCACCATTTTCGTAAATCGCCAAAGCCATTGCACCAACTGTCGCTACCGCCATAAGAAAGTTTTCATCAAATACCTGCTTGTTCAAAATACCTTTGAATGCTTTTCGCAGAATATCATAACCAATCACAAGGTAATCAGCAAGGTAAAGCGCAAATCTTACCCAGCGGCCTGTTGATGGAAACAGGTATTCATCCAACCTGTCAAATGTTTCCGCAGGAAAAAGCTGAAGTAAAAATAACATCATTGCCGCAATAAGAATGCGAAGTAACATTTTTTTTTGTTTTTTTGTCATACCACTGTCAGAACTATTTCCTATAATAAACCTAAGTACTGCCGAAAATATAATTACAATGGCAAGCAGTATATTTATAATAAATTCTTGCATAATATAAAAACTCCTTGTATTATATATAGTTTTAAAATAAAGCACCCTTAAATATGCCGAGATGCATTTTAAGGGTGCCTTATCATCAAGACCTTAAGCTTTACATGAAAATTTCGCAATCAGGCTCTACCTTTTTGCAAGCCTTTAAAACATCATGCATAACCTTACCCGTTTCTTGCCCCTCATTAAACTCCACAATCATTTTTTGTGTCATAAAATTAACGGTTGCATTCTGTACTCCTGCTGTCTTGCGTGCTGCATCTTCCATAAGATTTGCACAATTTGCACAATCCACTTCAATTTTATAAGTCTTTTTCATAAAAAGCCCTCCTTAAATTATAAAAAAATATTAATTTTCACGATTAAGCACTTGTTTAATCTTTATATTTATAGTATAATGAATATAATGCTATAAGTCAATATATTTACCCGCAATATTTCCAATTAGACTAAAATTATTTCTGTTTGGGCGAAAAATGATAGGAGAATAAAAAATGGATTTTATTGAATTGCCGCATTACCACGGAGAAGGTCAAGAAACTCTTGCTATACAACGTCAATTAAATAATATAAATAACTTTCAAACAGTAGCAGATGTTTTTAAACAACTTGATGATACTACCAGAATTCGTATTTTTTGGCTTTTATGCCATTGTGAAGAATGTGTTCTAAATATTTCTGCAATGCTTAAAATATCGAGTCCCGCTGTGTCACATCACCTTAGAATTTTGAAAAACAGCGGTTTAATTATCTATCGGCGTGATGGTAAGGAAGTGTATTATAAGGCGGCTGATACGCCTCAAGCGCAGCTTCTTCACAAAATGATCGAACAAGTCATGGAAATAACCTGTCCAAAATAAAAAACTATATTAATTATTAATATTGAAAGTGTGCGTTTATGAAACAGAAACTGAATGAAATTGAAAATAAATTATTATCTCAAGCTGCTGATCAAGTAGAAAGAATTTCTCTTTTCCCATACATGGAGCTGTTCTACATCTCGGCAACATCAAATGTGATAAAAATAAATCATCCTGAATGGAAATACATTTTAGAAATTAACTATTGCAAATCAGGTCGAATCGGCTGGGAAATGGGAAATGATAATCAGATTTATCTCGGGCCTGGGGATTTCTCATTACATACATTAGATTCCTGTGCAGACTCTACAATACAATTTCCAACGGGAAGCTATGAAGGGCTAACACTATGTATTAATTTAAAAGAATTAAAAAAACACCCTCCAGAGCTTTTGGCTGATGCTCAAGCAAATATTGATTTAATTTACGAGAAATTCTGTAAAAACGGTACTTTTTCATCATTTGCCGGAACACATCAGACAGATTCTATTTTCACCGGCTTTTATGAGCAGGATACAAATTTAAGGCTGTCATATCAAAAGCTAAAAAGCTTGGAATTGTTGTTATACCTAATGAATATGAAAACAAATAAGGCGGAGCAGTTAACAGAATACCGTTCTGAATTGGTTGAAATTGTTCATTCCATTCATATGCAGCTGACGAAAAATATTGGAAAAAGATTGACGATTGAAGAGCTGTCAGCGCAGTATGCGGTAAATCCGACAACATTAAAAAAAGTTTTTAAATCAGTATATGGAAAGTCTATTGCCGCTCATATTAATGAACATCGTATGGAAATGGCTGCCCGTCTTTTGCGTGAAACAGATATTGGAATTGCTGAAATAGGTCAAAAGGTCGGTTATGAAAGCCAAAGTAAATTTTCCGCGGCCTTCAAATCCCATTTTGAAATATTACCAAGAGAATATAGAAAAACAGCAAAGAACTTCACACCAAAAAGTGGGTGCAGCAAAATGTAAGTTTTGCTGCACCCATCATACTGTCGGCAAACTACCCTTAACATGCGTATATAAAAAGCAAATATATGTTTTTGTATTCTATGAATTATAATGTTAATCTATTTCATTTATGAAACGGCTTAACAGCGCATTTTTTCTACGGCCTCTTTATATTATTATACCGCCGTTTACCTTTATATCCTCGCCTGTTATAAATCCAGCCTTTTCTGACGCGAGATATAGCACAAGCTCCGCTACATCCTGCGGCTTGCCTATTTTTTCAAGCGGTGTTTCTTCTATAAGCGCGTTTATATCGTCATCGTCAAGATGACTGTTCATTTCAGTCGCTATAACTCCCGGAGAAACGCAGTTTACCGTTATCCCCGACGGACCAAGCTCCTTTGCAAGCGCCTTTGTAAATCCTATCACAGCCGCCTTTGACGCGCTGTAATGCACCTCACAGCTCCCGCCTGTTTCTCCCCACATTGACGATATATTTATTATCCTGCCTTTTTTAGAATTTATCATATCACCTGCAAAGAGCTTTGACACAACGAACATTCCCTTTATATTTACTGAAAACATTCTGTCCCAGTCCTGTTCCGTTATATCCTGAAACATTTTTATTTCTGATATACCGGCGTTATTCACAAGCACATCAAGTTTTCCGTATTTATGGACCTCTATCACCGCTTTTTCCATATCGCAAAACGATGAAACATCGCCCTTTACCGAGATCGCGCCCGTTTCATCTGAAAGAGCTTTCGCCTCGTTATCGCTGTTTTTATATATGAAAAATACTCTGTCGCCGTTTTGAGCAAATTTTCTCACACATTCCGCGCCTATCCCTCTGCTGCCGCCTGTTACAAGAACGTTTCTCATCATTCTTCCGGTTTCTCCCTTGGTATAAATGTAGTTATCTTCTCGCTGCTGTTTTCTGCTCTGCACTCTCTTTCAGCCTCTTCCATGCACGCCTCCTGACAGTCAAGCTTTATCTTTCCTCTGAGATCCACTTTTTCATATACTCCGTCTATCTGAACCGACGATCTCAGCGTATCTCTCAGCTGCATATCAAGGACATCTTTTATCTTTTCCTTTATGATCTCGTCCTCTATAGGGAACATTATCTCCACTCTCTTATTGAGATTTCTGTTCATCCAGTCAGCCGAAGCACAGAATATATTTTCTTCTCCGTCATTGTAGAAATAATATATTCTCGTATGCTCGAGATATCTGCCCGTTATAGATCTAACGCTTATATTTTCAGACAATCCCTTTACTCCGGCGCGCAGCATGCATATTCCCCTTACGATAAGATCAATTTTCACTCCGGCGCATGACGCCTTGTACAGATACGCTATTATCTGCGGATCGACAAGAGAATTCATTTTTGCGATAATTCTCGCGCTGTGACCGTTTTCAGCATGCTTTATCTCTCGCATTATCATGCCCTGAGTCTTTTCTCTCAGCCATATAGGCGCTACTATGAGCTTGTTCCACTTTTTCGGCTCGCAGAAGCCTGAAAGCATATTGAAGAACGCGCCGCTGTCGTCGCCGAATTCCTTTTTACAGGTGAATATTCCCATATCCGTATAGAAATTAGCTGTAACGTCATTGTAATTTCCCGTCGCAAGATGGACATATTTTATTATTCCGCCTTCCTCGCGCCGTATTATCTCGGTTATTTTTGAATGAGTCTTTAGTCCGAGAAGTCCGTATATTACATGACAGCCCGCTTTTTCAAGCTTTTCAGCCCAGTATATATTATTTCCCTCGTCAAATCTCGCTTTGAGCTCCACAAGCACCGTTACGGCTTTTCCGTTCTGCGCCGCCTTTTCGAGTGATTTTATTATAGGCGAGTTGCCGGACACTCTGTAAAGCGTCATTTTTATCGCGAGAGTGTTCTCGTCTGACGCCGCCGTTTCTATAAAATCAGTTACAGGCTTAAACGAGTAGTACGGATGATGCATAAATATATCGCCCTTTTTTATCTCGTCAAATATATTTTCACATTCCTGCAGCCGCTTTGGTATCTGCGGAGTATACGGCTTGTACTTTAATTCGTCTATCTTGACCTGAGAATAGACCTTGTTTAAAAATGTGAGGTCTATAGGTCCGTTTATATAATATATGTCGTTTTTATTTGTTTCAAGTTCACCATTCAGCTTTTTTAAAAGATCGCTGCTTATGCTCTCCTCTACCTCAAGCCTTATTACCTTGCTTCTCTCGCGCTGTTTAAGATTTTTTCTTATCTCCTCAAGCAGATCCTCGCTGTCGTCCTCGTCAAGAGCTATATCGGCATCTCTCATTACTCTGTAAATGCACGAGTTTATTATCTTATAGCTTGTAAAAAGCTCGTGCAGGAAATTTCTGATTATATCCTCGATCAATATAAATTCGTAGCTGTACTCATCTGACGGAACAGCTATTACTCTCGGGCATATAGCCGGCACAGCTACCGTTACAAATCCCTCATCATCTGATTTATTGTTCTTAACGAGAGCGCAGATATTGAGCACCTTATTCTGTATAAGCGGGAACGGTCTTGACGAGTCTACAGCCATAGGCGTAAGCACAGGATAAACCTCGTTATGAAAATATTCAGACACGAACGCTCTCTGCTTTTCTGTGAGCTCGCCGTATTTAGTTATTTTTATCCCGTTTTTCGCAAGCAGCATCATAAGACTTCTTGAATATGTAGAATACTGCATATCAACAAATCTGTGTGTCTTTTCAGAAATAGCCTTGAGCTGTTCCTTTGCCGTCATTCCCGAAACATCTCTTTTTCCGTTTGAAATAACATTTTTTAAAGACGCCACTCTCACCATGTAAAACTCGTCAAGATTTGATGATGTTATCGCCAGAAACTTGACGCGTTCAAGAAGCGGATGATTCTTATCGCGCGCCTCGTTCAATATCCTGAAATTGAAATCAAGCCATGAAAGCTCACGGTTTATATAATTTTCAGGTATCATATACTTTTCCATAAGACTTCTTATCTCCTTTTTATTTCTTCAGCCTTGCTTTTATTCCGAATACCTCTTCAAAGAACTCCGCCCTCTTGTTGAACTGCCATTCCTCCATAGTTATATCCTTATCCGAATTGCAGCTTATCGTCATCGTTCCGTCCTTTAAAGACGCTTTTATCGATTTTATTTTCTGCTTATACTCATAATCGAGCGACAGAGCGAGTGACAGCATCGACGCCAGCTTTGCTATAAGCAGCTTTTTGCTCTTTGTCATAAAATTGTATTCCTCGTTTTCAAAAATACCTTTCTGGAAGAGGACTACAAGCGATATTATTTTATTATCCCTGTCGGAAAGACCAAGCAGTTTATTTGATCTTTTTATATTATACGAATAAACATTGTACTCGTTTATATTCATATACTCGCCTGTTTTAGCGTATATGGCAGCCACTTTAAGCAGAACGAGATCAAACTTTGAAAGTCCGAATTTCTTTGATATCGCCTTAAATATCTCCTCGCAGTATGAAACGGTCTTTTCAACGTGCTTTTTATTTATTTTATATTTTCCGGCATAATAAAGCGCGCTTGTGAAAACGTCGTTTGTAAAAATATGCCGAGTATGCGTTACTTTCTTTTTTTCAAGATATTCAACGCACATACCGTCTGTAAAATCTATATCGGGCATATAAATATTTTTTCCCTTTTCAACCGAAAATCCCCTGTAAAGTATAAGAGCTGACATAAGCTGTTTTGTTTCCTCATAGCTCATATCGTACTCGTCACTGAAATCGTACACACCCTTATCCATTATCTCGTTATACAGCTTTTCTATCTTTTCTGATCTTACAAGGTCACTTTCAGCTCCCATACATCTTTTTATATTGTCAACCTGCGTTCCTATGAGAACTATATTCTTATATACAGGATCTGTAAAAAAGCTGTTTCGGTATATCTCCATTATATTCGCCGTATACTCCTGCAGCAGCTTTGTAAAATTTATTGTGTTGTTGTTTATCTCCGACATAAGCTCTATTATACGCAGTGAGCCGAGAGGTAGGTTCTGTGAAAATTTAAGCTCCGATTTCTCATAGCTTGTGACCTGCAAACTGCCTGACGACAGGTCTATTATAACAGCTCCGTCCTCTATTATGCTGTCAAAATCTTTCATATTAAAAGCCATAGCCTTTAAATATAAAAATCTTTCCTCCTCGTTTGAAGCTATTTCAACCTTGAGTCCTGTCCTTATAAATATCTGATCTCTTATATACTCGCTGTTGCTCGCCTCTCTTACAGCCGAGGTCGCATAGCATGTATATTCCGTCACGTTATAATCTCTCATCACTCTTTTAAAATTTTCAAGGCACGCGCATATCTCGCTTGCAAGCTCATAGCTTATCTTGCCGCTGTGATACGATTCTTTGCCTATCGACAGCTTGCTCTCGCAGTTTTCAATAACCGAAACTCCGCCCTCTTTCGTAAGCTGAAATATCTTCAATTCCAGTCTTGACGAGCCTATATCTATCGCCGCAAAAAGATTGAATTTTGCCATGTGAATCACCGTTCCTTATAATGCGTTTATATACCTTAATTATACCTCTTTTAAAATAAAAAAACAAGCTCATCAGATAATTTTTACACAAAAATAACACCGATTTCACAGTATATTTCATTTTTCTTTTACACTAAGGTGACATTTATGTAACAATCATTACAAATCTAAAATCTTATTGAAAAATTTCACATTTTGTGGTATAATCTAAAATGATATACTATCAGAAAAAATAATTACTAACTTATCAGCAGGTCTATAGATAGGAGAGTGAACCATGGACTGTGAAAAAATCTGGGCGGAAATACAGGATGCTATTCAAAGCTCAATAGACTCGCCTGTAAGCTATTCTGTTCATATAAAACCGGCAGAGGCTGTCGCTTTTATAAATTCGGTATTCGTGATCGCGGTACCATTCTCTATCAATAAAAATATGATAGAGTTCAGATTTAAAAATAAAATAGAAAGTGTTATTGAAGCTCACACAGGACAAAAGGTAACTCTTAAGATAATTCTTGCGAGTGAAAAGGACGAGTACGCGCAGCCGACCCAGGAGGAAAAGACGTTTACACCTGACGCTATACCGGCGGAAAAAAAATATTTTTCTTCTATGATAAATGAAAAATACACGTTTGAGAATTTCGTCATCGGCTCATCTAACGAGTACGCCGCGTCAGCCGCGATAAGCACAAGCGAAAATCCGGGAAGGATATATAATCCTCTTGTTCTTTACGGAAATTCAGGTCTTGGAAAAACTCACCTCATGTGCGCTATAGGAAACAAGATAATAAAAGAGCGCCCGGAGCTTAAGGTGATATATGTTCCGACAGAAACGTTTATAAACGATTTTGTCAACTGCGTAAAGAATTACAGAATGGAATCGTTCCGTGAAAAATACAGAAAGGTCGATGTGCTGCTTATAGACGATATACAGTTTCTAAAAAACAAGGAAGGTATTCAGGAAGAATTTTTCCACACGTTCAACGACCTTTACGGAATGAACAAGCAGATAGTTCTTACAAGCGATAGAAAGCCGGGCGATCTTGTAACGCTTGAGGAAAGGCTCCGAACGCGATTCTCGCAGGGACTTAATATAGATATCTCAACGCCTAACTATGAAACGCGTCTTGCTATTCTTAGAAAAAAGGCTGAAATGAACAAATATAATATAGATGATAGGGTGCTTGAATATATAGCCGACAGAATAAAATCAAATGTCCGTGAGCTTGAGGGCGCGCTTATAAAGCTTATATCTCTCGCCCAGCTTTCGCATAAGGATATAGATATGGAAATGGCTAAAAGCGCGATAGAATCTATACTCCCTCAGGACGGAGTAGTAAAGATCACTCCCGATAAGATAATGGACAAGGTTTCGGCTGTATATAATATCACAAAAGAAGAATTGATCGGCAAAAGCAGAGTAAAGTCGCTTGTCGTGCCGCGACAGATAGCGATGTATCTCTGTCAGCGCCTTACAGATATGACGCCGGCTATGATCGGAAAGACGTTCGGCAATAAGGACAGAAGCACAGTCGTTCACAACGTGCAGAAAATAGAGTCGGATCTCCTCACTGACGAGGCTCTTAAGGTAAATATAGAGTATATAACAAAGGACCTTCAGTCCGAATAATTTTTTTTACCTTATGGCGTGGATAACCTGCTCATAACCCATGTATAAAAATTTATACGCGTTTTGACATGAAAAATAAGCGTGATTTGTCAATATTTTATTAACATTCAAAATCTGATAAATTTTTGCTTAACCGTCTTTAAAAAATGACTTATACCGCTTATCCATGTCACCTACTACTACTACTATTATTTTAATAATTATTATAATATAAATATATGTGTGCGCATAGCAGCACAGGAGTGTTGATAAATTTATCCTCGAAAGGAAAAATGATATGAAAATAAAATGTTCTAAAAAACTTTTAAATGAGATCGTAAATATAGTTCAGAAAGCTATCGCCGCAAAAAGCGCTCATCCTATCATGGAATGTATAAAGATAGAAGCGGAGAGCGATAACCATGTCACATTCACAGCGAACAGCATAGAGCTTTGTATAGAATATAATTCAGAAATAGAAGTTTCTGAAACTGGAAGCATAGCGCTTACGTCTAAAATATTCGGAGAGATCGTTCGCCGTCTGCCGGAGGGCGAGGTGTATATAGCGGTAGATCCGAAAAATTATCTCACTGAAATAAAATGTGATCAGAGTGAATTTAATATACAAGGTCAGAGCGCCGCTGAATTTCCGGACGCGCCTATAATAGACGAGCAGTACAGAACATCGATGAGCCAGAAGGAGCTAAAAAAAATAATAAGAAAGGTACAGCCTTTTATATCACAGAACGAAACGAGAAAGCCTGTTCTGATGGGCGCGCTTTTTGATTTTAAAGGAAACGAGCTAAAGGTCATCGGAACTGATTCACACAGACTCGCTGTAATAAGCTGCGCTCTTGAAACGGAAACAGAACCGAAAAAATTCGTTGTGCCGGGCGCGACTCTTTCAAAAATAAGCCAGCTGCTGACAGAAGATGATGAAAATGTAGATATAATCGTATCGGAAAAAAATATACTCTTTGATTTTAAGGACTATCAGGTATATTCAAGACTTCTTGAGGGTGAGTTCTTAAAGTATGAGGTTATCCTGTCGGCTACAAATTCAATAAGAGTTCTCGCCGACAAGCAGGAAATAACGGACAGTCTTGAAAGAGCGAACCTCATAATAAATGACGAAATGAGCTCAAAGACTGAGAACAAAGTGCCTGTAAGAATGAATATCGCATATAACAAGATAGATATTTCATGCAGAACGGGCAAGGGAAATGTAAACGACACTGTAAATGTTGAGCATGACGGCGGAGATCTGCTCATAGGCTTTAACTGCAGATTTATGCTTGACGCTCTAAACGCCTGCGATGATGAAACAGTGCTTATGGAATTTTCAGCGCCTACGAGCGGCTGTTTTATAAGACCTGGAAACGGCGGAGATAATTACACGTTTATGATACTGCCTGTAAGACTTTATAGTTAAGGAGCTTAGATATGAAATTTGACAGCATTTTTTATACTCCTACAACAGAAAACACATATCTCGTTTACGATGAGAACACTAAAAACGGAGCCGTGATCGATCCGGGCTGCAGAACAGAGGATATTCTGAAAATGGCAGAGAAAAACGGAGTGTCGATAAAGTATATACTTCTCACTCACTGCCATTACGATCATATAATGAGCATGGTCCCGCTTAAAGAAGTAACGGGCGCGAAAATAGTAACGGGCGATATGGGAAGCAGAAATATCGGAAATCCTGATATAAATCTTACGTTCCACGGCCTTGGCTACGCTATAGAGGGCGTAAACTCGGATATTATTTTAAAGGACGGAGAAGAGCTTGAGTTTGACGGAGTTAAGATAAAATGTATATACACTCCCGGTCATACGAATTGCGGGGTGTGCTATCTTTGCGAAAATGAGCTTTTCTGCGGCGACACTCTTTTCCTGCGCTCATGCGGAAGATGGGATCTTCCTACAGGAAATTACGATGTGCTTGAAAAATCTATAAAGGAAAAATTGTATGTTCTTCCGGATGAAACTGTTCTCCATTCCGGCCATGGCGACGCGTCAACTATAGGCTATGAAAAGAAATTCAATTTTTGTATAAAGGCATGATACTTGTAATACAGAACGGCTATAGGTGTGATTATGAGATGAAGCTGTTTGCCGGACTCTTTTTTGATGAGAGCGAGGACGTTGTGATCACACAGAATTTCAGCTATGAGAATAATGTTATAAACACATATACGGAGATAATTTTCGAAAATAATATATATTATGAGGATTATTATTTCAGCTTTGACGCTGACGGAAAATCGCAAAAGCTAAAGAAAAAGATCTTTATCGCCGCATGCACAAAATCATTGTCACACGCCGCGCTGAAAATAAGAAAGATAAACTTTTCATGGGGCGTCATGTGCGGAATACGTCCGGCAAAAAACGTGAGAGAGCTTGCGGAAGAGGGATTTTCAGAGGAACAGATAAGGGATATTTTTAAAAACGTTTACGAGGTTTCCGATGAAAAAACAGAGCTGGCGCTGAATGTGGCAGAAAATGAAAAAATGCTGCTTGCTGATATAGGCAAAAACAGCGTGAGCTTGTATATAGGGATACCGTTTTGTCCGACAAGATGCGTGTACTGCTCATTTGTGTCAACTGATATAAGGGTGAGCGGAAAATATATGGCAGGTTTTGTTGAAAAGCTGCTGCTTGAAATAGAAAAGACGGCGGAGGTCGTGAGGAAAACAGGCTCGTATGTTGAAAACGTATATATAGGCGGCGGAACTCCTACAACGCTTTCAGCTGAACAGTTTGAGATGATCTTTGAAAAGCTCTACAGCTGTTTCAGCCTTGAAAAAATAAAGGAATTCACAGTCGAGGCGGGCAGACCTGACACTATAACCGAGGAAAAGCTCCGTGTTATGAAAAAATACGGAGTGAACAGAATATCGGTAAATCCTCAGACGATGCAGGATAAGACGCTTGAAAAAATAGGCAGACGCCACACGTCAGATATGATACTTAACGCGTACAAAACGGCGCGGGAAATAGGGTTCGATGTTATAAATATGGATCTTATAGCCGGACTTCCTGATGAAACTCCGGAAATGTTTTATGACACGCTCGATAAAATAACGGAGCTTGATCCGGAAAATATAACTGTTCATTCGCTCTGTCTTAAGAGGGCGGCTGATTTTAAAATGACCGACAATGAGCTTGCAAAGAGCGATATAATGAACAAGATGCTTTCATACACACAGAAAAAGATGAAAGAAAAAGGATATGAGCCGTACTATATGTACCGCCAGAAGAACAGCTCCGGAAATCTTGAAAATGTAGGATATTCGAAGCCGGGGTGCATGAGCGCGTATAACGTGAACATCATGGAGGAAAAGCAGACGATCATAGCTATGGGCGGCGGAGGTTCTACAAAGCTTATTATCGGCGACAGGATAGAGAGAGTGTTTAATTTTAAGGATCCTCTCGAATATATACGCAGATTTGACGATATCCTAAGGAAAAAGGATGAGATTGCGGAGATTTTATTAAATGGATAAGGAAATCATTTTTGAAGAAATTATAAATGAATACGAGAAACAGCGCGCCGCGAATATAAGAGAACGCGATGAGCGGGTAAAAGAAGTATATGAAAAGCTGCCGGAGATAAGCGAGATAGATAAAAAAATCTCAAAAATAGGCAGTGACACTTTAAATGCTATACTCTCAGATCCGAATAAAAAGGGATTAAAGGAGGATATGAAGAGCAAGTTTAAAATACTTCTCCAAGAACGGCGTGAAATACTTGAAAAAAATAATATAGACGTTGATTTTGACAAGATAAAATATAAATGTGAAAAATGTGAGGATACAGGCTATGAGGAGGGAAAAGGCAGATGCTCATGCTTTAATCAGAAGATCATAAACAGCCTGTACAAATTTTCAAATATGAATGATCTGCTTAAAACACAGAATTTTGACAGTTTCAACGCCGAATATTACAGCAAAAGCAGAGTTTCGGGACTTGAGAAAACTCCGTACGAAAACATAATGAATATAAAAAAATATTGTATGTCGTATGTGGAAAATTTTGATGATAATAAAAAAAGTCTGCTGTTTTACGGTGACACGGGCGTCGGAAAAACATTTATGTCAAGCTGTATAGCGAAAGCTCTTATGGATAAGGGCAGGACTGTTTTGTATATACGCGCCGCAAGACTGTTTAAATTATTCGAAGACGAGCGGTTCGGACGTCTGCGCGATGATATAGATGATATTTACAGCTCCGATCTGCTTATAATCGATGATCTCGGCACAGAGGCTGATTCAAGGAACAATAACTCGTATTTGATGGAGCTTATCAATGAGCGCATGATCACGGGCAGGAAGATGATAATAAACACAAATCTCAATTTTGAAAATCTTGAGAAAAAATACACGAAACGTTTTTCATCACGACTGCTCGAAAATTTTATAATGATGTATTTTTACGGCGAGGATATAAGACACGCCAAGCTTATGAGAGGCAACAGGTAAAAAAGTTTAATATCGTCAAAAAGGCTGGGGATTCACACCCAGTCTTTTTTTATGTCAGCTGCTGCAATGCTAAAAATATTTTGTTTGATTTACAGACTTTTTTTGTAAAAAAAACAACAAAAGAAAATAAGTTATTTACACAAAAAAAAATAAGTGGTATAATTAGGGTAGGATAGTATGCCATTTTGCATACAAAATAAAAGCCTTGCGGACGGGTTTTTATAAATAAAAAAAGAGAGGGAGAAAAAATTATGAAGTTTAAGCGGTTGTTATCGGCAGGAATTACCGGCGCGATGGTGATCAGCTCAGCTGCTGTACCTGTTGTGAACGCGGCTGATGATACGACATCACCGGTGCCTGTCATCAATGTGAGCTTCGACGAGGGCGGCGACAGCTATACGCTGCACGGCGGAACTCTTACAGAGGGCAGAAGCGGAAACGCGCTGCTGCTTAACGGAAATGCTCAGTATGCTGATATTAATGGTATTGCTGACAAATTAGCATCTGTTGACGGTGATTTTACTATAAGCGTATGGTGCAATCCGTCAGCTGTAACTATGTGGTCAAGAATTTTTGATTTTGGAAACGGCAGCTCCGGAACGTATGTGTTCCTGACTCCGTCATCAGGCTCAACTCCGCGCCTTGCTATAACGACATCAGGAAACACGGCTGAACAGCAGGTAAATTCAGACACGCCTGTTTCTGTCGGAGAGTGGTATAATATAATTGTAACTCGCAGCGGAGATGTTTCAACTTTCTATATCGACGGTATGGAAACAGGCTCAACGACTGATCTTAAGTATAAGTTCAGCGATATAGGAAAAATGCAGAATTATTATCTGGGAAAATCACAGTTTGACGCCGATCCGTATTTTAACGGAATGATAGATGATTTCCGCGTATATGACGAGGCTCTCAGCATAGACGATATAAGAGATCTCGCGGCGGAAAAATTTGAGGATAATAAAAATCAGATAGTTTATGAGAAAAACTGCTATACCGTATCTGTGAACGCTTATGATGAGTCAGGCGATGAAATATTTGCGATGCCTGAGAAAAATACAAATAAAACAATGTATGTAAGCGATAAGAACATAAATGATACGGGCGCGAGCTTTGTTCTTAATAACGCTGTGGGCATTTCAAATATAACGGCATTTGCCGCGTCTTACGATGAAAACGGAGCGCTAAAAGGTCTTGTTATGAAAGATGTGGAGAATGTGACATCTGACAGAGAAACGATAAGCATGGACGCTCCGGCTAAGGCATCATCTTCAAAGCTGTTTGTATGGAACGGATTAAAGCCTGTAAGCGAAACGCCTGACGAAACTGTTGAAAATGAGAATTACACGTTTAAGGCGAATTTTGAAAACAACACAGCTAACAGCGGAAAAGTGAGCGCGGCGGCTTACGCTGTAGATGAGGACGGATCTGAAACGCAGCTTGCTGTTTCAGAGGAGATAACAGTCGATTCTGTTTCAGCCGGAGAGGTCAGCGTGAATGTTTCATCAGCGTCAATACCGGACGGAACAGACAAGGTTATAATAAAGGCTGTTGTGCCTGAAAATGAAAAAAATGTGGAATACACGGCGGGAACATATTACTGCGATATAAAGGCGCCTGTAGCGGCTCCGGCAGATTCATCAATAACAACTGACGGCGCGCACGATCCGTCTATAGTGAAATTCCCGAACGATGATAATTATTATGTGTATTCGTCACATCATCTTATCTTTAAATCAGATGATCTTGTGAACTGGACTAAGTATGATTTCACAAATCTTAAGGTAAGAGATATAACGCCTGTTACATATGATTTTATAACGAGAAATTATACAGGCACTACTGTAAACGACACATATTGGGCGCCTGATGTTATATACCGCGAAGATGATACGGAGCACCCGTATTGGATGTATATATCAGTTTCATGCGGACTTGGCGGCAGAAACTCAGCGATCTCACTTATGAAATCATCATCACCTCTGTTCTGGGCAGATCCTGATGCTGATATAGTTGACGCCGGCGTTGTTTTCGCAACTAAGGAAAACAGCTCGTATGTGACAAATTCAATTGACGCTAATATATATACAGAGCAGGACGGAACACAGTATTTTATATGGGG
>CALXSW010000257.1 GCA_944391255.1 uncultured Clostridia bacterium
AAAATCAAATTGGTTCGAATACCGACTGTTGTGTTCATATATTTTCCCACACATTTCGCACTCAACAGCGAGCAGCTCCATTTTCTCAGTCATCGCATCCTGATCTCCTACAGGAATAATAAATCCACTCTCCCCGTTTTTTATAATATCTCTCGATCCACCTACATCTGTTGAAATAACAGGAAGACCTGACGCTATCGCTTCAAGAAGGCTTAACGACATTCCCTCTGTGTCAGATGACAGCACAAACGCATCTGATGAGGCCAATAGCTCAGCTATATCATGCCTTATACCCAAAAATTCAACATATTCGCTTATTTTTAATTCATTTGCCAGCCTTTCAAGCTCTTTCCTGTTAGGTCCGTCTCCGACTAAACGAAGTCTGATAAAATCTCGCCTTGAAACCGCATTCGCAAAAGCCTTTAAAAGCATTGTCTGATTTTTAACATCAGTATGCGACGCCACATTTATAAACACAAAATTGTCATGCCTGGTCTTCGGAAGACAAAAATCACTTCTTTTTATACTGTTATATATAACAGGCATGTCATTTAATGAGCTGTATTCATCTATCATCGACTTCTTTACCGACTCGCTTATTGATACCGGCACAACGCCAAGAAATCTATACGCAAATCCCTGAAGCATTCTATGCGCCTTGCCAAGCTCATATGTCGCAACAGAATGGACAGTATGTACTTTTACACATTTTCTGTCTTTCATATAGTATGGTAAAAGATATACTGCCGCATGGAGATGAGTATGAACAACGTCAGGCTTTTCTTTTGCCATAAAATCTGTAAGCTCCGCCATATGCCTGAGATCAAAGCCAAGCGGTTTTCCGAAATACACCGTGCGCACACCCGCATCATCAAGCATCTTTTCGTATTCGTTGCCCTGCCTTGCATACTGGCTTACAACAGTCACATCATTTCCATGGTTTTTCTGGTATATAGCCATATCAACAAGCATTTTTTCCGCTCCATGCACAACAATGCCCTGTATTACATGAATGATCTTAAGACCGCTCATATGTACCCCTTTTCTTTAACCTAATTGTCCGACATATAAAAATCACTCAGCCATTTTGCTTCTCTTTTTATATCGTATCCTTTACTCTTTATTATATCCGATGTGCTTTTTCTTTTAAAATCCATAGCCGATATTATCGCGTCTATCCATGGATCAACGCCGCTATCAAGTGATATAAACTCTGTATTCCCTGTTATATCAAGCTCTTTTGTTATTGTGTCTGCAAGTATGCACGGCAGACCAGCCGCCTGAGCCTCTATTCCCGCGACCGGCAATCCCTCAAAAAGAGATGTCAGAATAAACGCGTCCGACGCCTGCATAAGCTCTGCCATATCATCTCTCAGGCCTAAAAGACTTACAATATCGCCGAGCTCTTTTTCTCTTATTATCTGCTCAAGCTCAGGTCGAAGACTACCTTCTCCGGCTACGAGTATTTTCGCCTTAATATCGCGTTTTTTAAGCTCTTCCGCTATTTTTAACAAATATCTTTGATTCTTCTGCTCCTCGAGTCTGCCTATATTTATAAGGACAAATTGATCTTCAAGACACATTTTTTTCCTTATCTTAGCACGAAGCTGCTCATTATAATCAAATTTATCGCAATCGACGCCGTTATGTATCATTCGATAATTAGGCTTATCTACTATGTGTTTTCCGAAACAGAATTCACCTGCCATATCGGAACACGCAAAATAATAATCAGCTAAAAATCGCAGCGGATAGAGCATGAGCCGTTCAAGTCTCTCATAATGGTTTCTCTCTGTGCTTGTATAATGCGCATGGATTATACGTTTTTTTATCTTCCCAAAAATCTTTGCCGCCGGCAGATATATCATTCCTACCGATGTGAGATTACCGTGAAGCACATCATACTCGCCCTTATGCTTTATAAAAAACTTTATGACCTCTGCCGGATATCTAAAAATATTTTTAGGCTTTAAACGCGGCATTGTATATATCGTTCCGCCATACCGTCTTATTTCCTCGCTGTAATAATGTTCGCCTTCATAATTTAACATGAAATCAAAACGGATATTCTTGTTGTCGCCGTAGCGTATGAAATTCATTAGCATATTCTCCAAGCCGCCGACATTCATCCCTCCGGCAACCATAAGAACCTTTTTCATCCTCTTTCCTCCGTTTTTTCCATATATTATACAAATATTATATAAAAAGGGTGCGACAAAATATATTCTGCCGCACCCTAAAATATTACATTAAATCAATATTTCTTCTGTCCATCGTAGTTATCAAGAATATTTCTTATGTTTTCTGTTCGTGTCTGAACGTCTACTCTATATTCATCAGTAAATGCGCTCGTTCCAAGCATCATAGCATTTACCTTCCATGAGTCAACGCCATCAAGGTCAACGATGTAGAATGTTGCGGGAGTTATAGTATTTCCATCTGTATCGATAAGGCTGTAATTCGTTCTTCCTGTCACATTGTTAAACATCGAACAGAACTCAGCTCTTGTCATATAATCAGATGGTCTGAATTCGCCGTTTCCATCGCCATGCATATAACCGTTTGATGTCATTATATTTATATATTCTTCAAACTCGTTTCCGGCAATGTCATTGAACTCTATCGCACCGCTCTGAAGCTTTAGGTCAAGACCAAGCGCTACAAGCTTTGCAACCTCACCTCGTGTAGGATACGCATATCCAGAAACAGTATATGATATGTCATCATACGCGCCCTTCGCTGAAAGGAATCCAAGTCCTTTTGCCGCCCAAGCATCATAAGCTGTCACTGCATCTGCAATATCACTCTCATCAGCATCTACACCTACATACTGATCAACAAGTCTCATTATCATCGCGCAGGTCTCCTGCCTTGATACGTTTCTGTCAGGCTGCATATATACTTCTGCTGTCATTTCATCAGTTCCCGGGATCGTTACATATATAGGCTCGTCACCAAATAT
>CALXSW010000258.1 GCA_944391255.1 uncultured Clostridia bacterium
GATTTAAAATATTTTTAACTTTACTGACTATTGCTGTAAGTCTTTATGCAGGTTTTATTTGGATGATAATGCTCGCATTAGCACGCTTTAATATAGTTTTGTCAGGCATAGTTTTTGCTGTTATTCCACTGCTTGTTATACCGCTCATATGGATACAGCGTAAAAAAATAGTCATAGCGGTATGGGCAGTGTTTTGCATGGCATACGCGCTGTCGCTCGGTATTGATTACGGAATAAAAGAATATGAAAGCTCAATTACTATAAACCTTACTCCGAATATAAGGACTGAGGAATATCTTCCATTTACTGAAAATTCCAAAATCGTAAAGCTTCGGAGTGAGGTGCTTCAGCTTACCGATGATCTCCCCGTAATAGACGGAGCGGCGGCTGTTTTTCCGGTATATTCCGCCTTTGTGAACGCGGTGTATCCGATCGACACAAGGCTTTATGACGAATGTTTTCTATATAATAACACATCAACAGGCTATGCAATGCTGGCGCAAAGAAAAACAGATATATTTTTTGGCGCATACCCGTCTGAGGAACAGATAGAATATGCTGTTCAGAACGGAACTGAATTTGATTATACTCAGATCGGTTAGGAGGCGTTTGTGTTTTTTGTGCATAAGGACAATCCTGTTGAAAGTCTTACAGAGGATCAGATACGAAAAATATATTCGGGCGAAATAACAAACTGGAAAGAGGTTGGAGGAAAAAACGAAAAAATAGACGCATTCCAGAGAAATGAGGGGAGCGGAAGCCAGAGCATGCTGAAAAGATTCATGGGAGATACTCCTCTCGCGGAAGCTCCGAAAGAAAAGGTCGTGGATATGATGTCAGGGATAATTGATGATGTGGCAGAATACAAGAGCAGATCAAGCTCGATAGGCTTTTCGTTCAGATATTATGTGGAGGGTATTATAAAGAATCCGGATATTAAAATAATAGCTGTAAACGGTATTGCGCCGACGGTGGAAAATATAAAGAATGGAGCGTATCCGATAGTTACAGGTTTATATGCCGTATCATATAAAGGAAATGATAACGAAAATGTACAAAAGCTCATTGAATGGACTTTATCGGACGAGGGACAGCGGATAATAGAGGAAACAGGTTATTCAGGCATAAAATAAAGAAACAGAGAGGCACAGCTCTTTTTTGCGGCAGTTTCAAGATTGTCACAAAAAAGAGCAGTCCTGATCTGTTAAACGGAGTATACGACGCGCCTGATAAAAATTATCAAAAAAATAAAAAAAAGTCTTGACAAATCAGGAAGTATGTAGTATAATAGCTATTGTTGTGAGGCGGTATAGCTCAGTTGGCTAGAGCATGCGGTTCATACCCGCAGTGTCACTAGTTCGAATCTAGTTACCGCTACCAAAAGGGCTTGTATAAAGCCCTTTTTATTTTTATGTTTTTGCAATGACTTAAAACTAAAAAAGTATTGAAAAAAAGTATTGAAAAAAAGTGTTGACAAATCATGTATTTTGTAGTATAATAGTCAATGTTGTGAGGCGGTATAGCTCAGTTGGCTAGAGCATGCGGTTCATACCCGCAGTGTCACTAGTTCGAATCTAGTTACCGCTACCAGAAAAGAGCTTGATATCAAGCTCTTTTTTCATTCTCATTCATTAAAATCAGGCAGCTCAAATATATTTTCAGATGTTTCGTTTTTTTCAACGCTGCGCAGTTTGCGTATTATGGCGCGAGTCCTGACTCCGACGAGCTTGTCAAGCTCATTATTCGCCTGATTCAGGCGTTCCTGCGTTTTGGCTATGACATCTCCGAATTTTGTGAATTCCGTCTTTACAGCGCCGAGTATTTCCCATACCTCAGTGCTTCGCTTTTCTATCGCAAGTGTTTTAAATCCCATCTGTATCGAGTTAAGCATTGCCGCCATCGTGCTTGGACCGGCGATCATTATATGATATGTGTTTTGCAGCTCTTCAACAAGTCCTCTGTTTACCACCTCGGCATACAGCCCCTCAAACGGCAGAAAGAGAATAGCAAAGTCTGTTGTATACGGCGGTGACACATATTTGTCGCGTATATCGCGCGCCTCGCCTAAAATTCGAAGTCGCAGCGATTTTGCCGCGGCGTCAACTGTCTGTTTTTCGCCGCTGTCGTATGCGTCAAGAAGCGCTGAATATGTGTCAGCCGGAAATTTTGAGTCTATCGGCAGATATGTTATATTGCCCTCGCGGTCGGGGAGCTTTATTGCATATTCAACGGGGTTTCTCGTGTTCGGAACTGTTATAACATTTGTGTCGTATTGCTCCGGTGACATGATCTGCTCAAGTATCGCACCAAGCTGTATTTCACCCATTATACCGAGTGATTTTACATTTGTGAGCACCTTTTTCAGATCACCTACGCCCTGAGCAAGATTTTGCATTTCGCCAAGTCCCTTGTACACCTGCTCAAGCCGATCGCTTACGAGCTTAAATGATTTTGTTATCCTCGATTCGAGTGTTTCCTGCAGCTTTTCATCAACTGTTTTTCGTATTTCAGCGAGCTGCTCCGCATTGTCGGCGCGGAGCTTGTCTATAGCCGCTGTATTTTCTTTCTGCATTTTTTCAAGCGACTGGATATATGCTATTCTCATTCTTTCAAGAGCTGAGTTTGTGTCCTCACGCATTTTGTCGAGTCTTTTTTCTATATTCTGAAACCTTTCAGCCTGCATATCGCCTATGTCACGCTGGTTTTGAGAAACTATAGCCGAAAGCTGTTTGACCGATTCAGAGTTGTCAGCTGTTGTCTGCTTTTTAAAAAGCAGGATAATAACACATAGAAGCGAAACAGCCGATATTATAATAGATAATGTTTCCATATTGAGTTCTCCTTGTCCATTTATATAAATCAAGTATATCACCGGCGCGGCTAAAAATCAAGCGAATTTTTGCGATATGCCATTTATAGTGACGTTTATAGTCCAAAAAACGCGCCATCGCGATTTGCGGCGGCGCGCCGGATAAAAATAAAATCGATCCTGTATTATTCTATCTGTTCTTTATATGATATGATTCGGCTATTTTTAAAAGACACTTTTTTTCAATACGGCTCACATAGCTGCGGCTTATGCCGAGCGCGTCAGCTATTTCCTGCTGTGTCCGTTTTTTTACACCAAAAAGTCCGTATCGCTGTATTATTATTCTGTATTCTGTTTCAGAGAGTATATTTTTCAATATGCGGCGCAGCTTTTGCGTCTCAATATTATCTGCGACTATATCGGAAATATCCTCGTCGCTGCTCGGGAGAATATCGGCGAGAGTCATATTGTTTCCGTCTTTATCTGTCCCCATGCACTCGTCTATATACACCTCGTTTTTCTGCTTTCGCACAGAGCGCAGATACATCAAAACCTCATTTTCAATACAGCGTGAAATATATGACGACAGCTTTTTGTTCTTATCAAATTTATATGTGTTGATACCCTTTATAAGTCCTATAGTGCCAAGAGAGATAAGATCCTCGGCATTTCTGTCATCGCAGTATTTTTTTACTATATGCGCTACAAGCCTGAGGTTATGCTCAATAAGTACATTTTTTGCCTGCTCATCGCCCGCGGCATACAGCGTAAGGTATTTTTCCTCTTCCTCGCGGGAGAGCGCGGGAGGAAATGAAGCGCTGCCCGAAACGTAGCCAGCCATCATCATGACGGTGCGCAGCCACTCAAACACGGATTCAAGCATGAAAACACCACCTTTGATTTTTATTTCATCTAAGATAATATATTCATTATATGCTTGTCGTGGTTGTATCAAATTATATATATAATAGTTTTAAATAGTTTAGATTATATTCAGAATTAATACTCTATAAAATCGGATTGGCGTTTAATGAACCCATCAAACTCGGGAACTGTAAAATCAAGTTCGCTATGTCTGACAGCATAGATCAATCCTTTATTTATAAGCTGTGCCCTTGTAGGCGATATGCTTTTAACGGTTTTATTCATGTTCATTGCTATATTTGATATAGTGCAAGGTAATTTACCGCAATGAACCATTGCAAATATAAACTTTTTGTCCAGCTCAGAGCAGCGTTCGTATCTTACTTTGAAAAAACCACTGTCTAACACTTCAAAAAAATTATTTATTGAGTTATCAATATCTTTTTCGACTATAGTATTGTTATCGGTATTATTATAAATTATCTGACAGAACTGCTGTATAAAATATGGATAACCTTTTGTTATATCGATAATTTTTTCTAACGCTTTATCAGTATAAGAAACGTTAAATCGTTTAACAGGGTATACAATGGCATCAATCGCCTGCTCATTGTTTAATGACCCTATTTCCTTGTACATAAATAATCTTTCTGAATATGATTTTTCGTCTGATAACATTTTGTATATCTTAGGTAATCCTGCTCCTATTACCATAAGGGGATACCCCATTTGATTGCTTCTGTGCAAGGCTGCGATCAGTGAACTCAGCTCATGTGATTTCATATATTGAATTTCATCAATAAAAAAACACAACGGAGTTTCTGCGGCTAATGCAACTGAGCCTATATTGACAAAAACATCTGTCAGACTTTGTGTTAGACTATTTGACTTGTATAAATCTCTTTCCTGCAATGATAAAGAAAAAGTGCTGTCATTAGGATCGAATGAAATGACTAAGGATTTAATTGAGTCTATTGATTTTGCTATAAGATGCTTCACTCGATTTTTCATGCTGACTTCGCGTAAAAATGTTTGTGCGCAAGTAGCGATCTGGGCGATAAAATCCTGTTTTTCCTCGATCTCAATATGTCTGCAAAAAATCCCTTTTGATTCTGCTATAGTGTACAATTCGTTTATTAAAACTGTTTTGCCCACACCTCTTAAACCACTATATATAATAGATTGTACAGGGATTTGCATCGATAAAGCATCAAAAATTTGTTTTACCTCTGAAATTTCATCTTCTCTTCCTGCTAAATACATAGGCTTCATACCTGCGCCTGGTCTATATGGATTTATTTTTGTCATAAGCCTCGCCTCCTACCAATAATATATCATATAATTACGTTATTGTCAACGATTACACGCCTTTATAGGTGCAAAATCATATACTACCGTATTATTTAGTGAAATAACACTTAGATTTAGTATATTATGACATTATATATAGGACAATCCATGCTTGATATTCATGATGTGCTGTTAATGACACAAGCTGGAGATGATCAGTGCGAAGTTTACCATAGGTAAAAAGAGGCTGTACCAAACTAATGAGTAGCAGCCCCTTTATACAGGTATTTACAACGAATGATGTCTATACTGCAGATATAAGCATAGTATTTATATTATAACAGGTGATGTTTTTTTATCGGTTCCGCCGATGCGCCTTGAAGGATCGTTCGAGCAGAGCGCGAAAATATCTTCAGCATCACTGTTTTTCTCAAAAATAATATCATTCTTTAAAGATGACGGTTTTGTAATAACGGGTAGAGAAGAACGTTTTTTCATATCGCGGAGTATCTCCATACCTGTTTTGTTCATGCCGAGAACGCGTATATATGACGGCATCATAGAACATATATCTTTGTCAAGTCCTAAGAGTATGGACCATGCTATACGACGTATGCGGCTTAATGTGTACCGTTTTGACTTGACAGCCATGCACAGCTCGTCAAAGGAGCTGCATGACGCGGCGGCTTTTTTGAATTTATTTTCAAGACCTTCTGAAACGTCGTTTATCTCGCTTATATATTCAGCCGGTGAAAGGCGTATTTTTGATATTACAGCCGTTGCTAATATATCAGGATCATATATGTTAAAATCGTGGGTATCCGGTATATAGTCTGATATGCTGTTTCCGTTTCGTATCATTCTGCGTATTTCCGACGCGCTTGCTATGCTGTCTGTTTTAAAGCTTGAATCGTGATCTGTGCCGCTTCTGGTAATGGCTTTGTATGACATTTCGGCACCTGTTTCAAGTATCGCGCGTATATATTCTATTCCGAGTATGTCGTTGGGATCATCAAGAACAGATGTGTCTATTATTCCGCTAAAGGCCATTCGGCGCGACAGGGGATAGTTATAGCCCTGATCCATATATTCCTTTATTCTCTCTGATATTTCGGGCGATTCATCAGCTATAGCCGATGCGGCAGCTAAGAGCGATGACGTGTCACCGGATTCGGAGCCGAATGCGAGAGTATCTATGACGCCTGTAGCGTTAAGCGTTGCAACTGAGCCGAACGCGAATTTTTGAGCGGTGTTCATTGAGTATATGACGGGCAGCTCAATAACGAGGTCAGCGCCGTTTAAAAGCGCCGCGCGCGCTCGTGTCCATTTATCCGTTATCGCGATATCTCCGCGCTGTACAAAGCTGCCGCTCATTATGACGACTGTCCTGTCTGCGATATCCTCTTTTATTTTCATGAGCAGATATTTATGTCCGTTGTGGAACGGATTAAATTCGGCGATAACGGCAGCAGTTTTTTTCATAAATAATACCATAGCCTTTCTTAAAGCGTGATTTTTTGTTCGTGTAAAATAGAATAAAAAAAGGAACTCAATTGAGTGCCCATGGAGCGGAAGACGAGATTCGAACTCGCGACGTTCACCTTGGCAAGGTGACGCTCTACCACTGAGCCACTCCCGCGTAATTGAATATGTAATTTTTCTATAGAGGAAACCTTACGGCTTCCTCTATATGTTATGGAGCGGAAGACGAGATTCGAACTCGCGACGTTCACCTTGGCAAGGTGACGCTCTACCACTGAGCCACTCCCGCATATGAAATACTCTCAATAACATAGCTAATGATACCATATTTTTTTAGGTTTGTCAATACTTTTTTTGAAAAAATTTATATCATGTAAAAATTAAAGAAATTTTAATGTGTTTTTTTAAGTTTTGATTATTTTTATTCTATGGCTATTGAAATAATTTTAAAAATGTGATAAAATGACAATATATTGTATATTGGAGGAGAGATATGACTACATTATACATTATTCGTCATGGGGAAACGGAGCCGAACACAAGGTTTGCATGTCTTGGGCGGCTTGATGTTCCGCTGAATGAAACGGGTAAAAAGCAGGCGAGAGAACTTTGCGGCCGCATAGACGTGAAGCCGGACGCTGTGTATATAAGCCCGCTTTCGCGCGCGTATGAAACTGTCGCGCAGTTTTGTGAGTCTAATCCAGATATTCCTGTGATAAAGGATCAGGGACTTACAGAGCGTGATTACGGTGAGTGGGACAATATGTCGTTTAAGGAGATAGAGGCGGCTGATCCGGAACGGTATGGTCTGTGGCAGAATGATTTTACCGGGTATACGGTGCCGGGCGGAGAAAGCTCCGCGGCGGTGCAGGAGAGAGTGGACGAGTCTATGAAAGCGATCTTGTCGGAAAATGACGGCAGGACGGTTTTTGTCGTTACGCATCTTGGCACGGCAAGGCATATAATATCGTATTGCTTAAATCTCACTCTTGAGGAGCGCTGGAGGTTCACCATGAACAACGACGCTATGGCAGTT
>CALXSW010000259.1 GCA_944391255.1 uncultured Clostridia bacterium
TTTTAAAAAAACTATTGACAAACGATGAAACATCTGCTATAATATTTTTTGTCAGTGAGCGAAAGCCACAAACAACTTGGAGAGATGTCTGAGTGGTTGAAAGAGCCGGTCTTGAAAACCGGTGACGGTTCCGCCGTCCGCGGGTTCGAATCCCGCTCTCTCCTCCATTATAATACCGCTGAGCGGTATTTTTTTTATGTCAAAAACCTACTCGGAAAATAAAAAAATCAGCTTTTTGTTTGCATGCAAATAATTACTATATTTACTATTTTATCCAGAAATACAGTCAAATTCAATGATACAAAGAAAAATCCTACCGGTTTTATATGTTTTTAACAAATAAGTATAAAAACGATAATTGTTTTTTGTTTTTATTATGTATTGAAAAAGAATAATCTATATGCTATAATCCTATTCATTGGGTAGGAAAATAACTATCGTTAAAATTTGATGAGAAAAACAGTGATACTAAAAACGAAGGGGATGAGAAAAGATGAAAAATGAGTCAAAGCGTATTTTGACATTGTGCATAGCGCTCGCGCTTTTAGGCGGAGCAGTTCCGCAGTCGTTTGCAGAAGAAACGGTTGAAGCGGAAAAGTCGGTTTATACAGATACAGTTATAAATGAAAATGATATTACAAATAATGATATCAAACTGTTAGAATCAGAAAATGAAGGGTCCATCATAGATGAGGGTGAGATCAAAGAAAATTATGCGGCGGCTATCGGCTCAGTGGGGTATGAAACACTTCAGGAGGCTGTAGACGCAGCTTTATCGGGTGAAACGATAACATTGCTCAGGGATATAGACCTGAACGATATGATATTGATAAATAAGAATATCACTCTTGCGGCTGATGAGTCGGCGGAGAATATACTTATAAAAAGAACAGCGGAAAACAACGCGGCGATGTTTGAGGTGCGTTCAAACGCCACATTGAAAATTGAGAGCGGAATAACAGTTGATGGCGGCGCTGTCTGGTCAGATGGCGAGAATGTCGGAATAGCTTCGACTCAGCCTATAGCAGCTGTATATGACGGAAAGCTTTACATTCAAGCAGGCGCTGTGCTTAAGAATGCTGTTAACGAGTCAGGCGAAGGAGGAGCGGTCGCATTGAGCAAGGGCGGCAGTTCGTGGGTATATGTATACGGAAAAATAGCAAATAACAGATCAAAGAGAAGCGGCGGAGCGATAACGTCAAATGGCTTTACAAACATATATGCAACAGCTGTATTTGAGGGAAACAAAGCCGAGGTTGCCGGCGGTGCTGTAAATAACAAGGAAGGCGGCGTAACAACTGTAGAGGGCGGAACATTTAAGGGAAACAGCGCTATAAATGGTGGCGTGATATGGTGTGACGGTAAGACAGAGATACGCGGCGGAACATTTACGGAAAACAGCGCGGAAAAAGGAACTGCGTTATATGTTAGTTCGTCAAACGCGGCGCGTGCCGCAATAGTATCAGGCGGAAACTTTACAGGCAATAATGAAGATGGAAAAGGTGATATATATGCGGCTTCAAATCATATTACGCTGAAGGGCAGCTTTAATGCAGATAATATATATTTTGCATCAGGAGTGACTGCGTCAGTAACGGGCGCGCTTTCGGGAAGATTTACGGTGAGCAGTGAAGCAACACTTCACAGTCATCCGGAGGTCCTCAAGGGCAGCGGATATACATTAAAGGAAAGCGATATGAGCGCAATCGGGACATCTCCGTCAAGAAACGAGGCAGTTCTCAGCTCAAACGCTATATATCTTAAATATCCGGACGTAAATATAACGGATCAGCCGGCTGATAAGGAAGTATTTATAGATGATGCTGCTGAGCTTGCAGTTAACGCGGAGGAAACAGAGGAAACCGGTAAGCTAAGCTATGCATGGTACAGATGTGAAAATAGAAACGGAGACGGAGAGATAAGGATAGATGGCGCAGAAGAAGTCTCATATAGAGCTGACACATCATCAGCCGGCAACGCATTTTATTTTTGCGAGATAACAGCCGATGGATCAGAGACGACAAGAACGAGCGTTGCGCGTGTAAAAGTAATGGATCCGTCTGTAGCAGAGGCGCCGGAATTTGTTACAGAGCCGTCAGACACAGAATACAGCTTTGGCGACACTATAACGCTTACGGCAGCGGCAAGGTTGTTTGACAATGGAGTTCTTACATATAAGTGGTATATAATGAAAAATGACGCTCCGGATCCGGAAACAGATGAGCTGATACAGGGGGAAACTGCTGAAAGTCTTACACTGACGCCAAAGACAGGCGATGACGCGTATTACTATTGTGTAGCAGTAAACACAGTAGGCTCAAGCAGCATATCGACTGTGAGCCGCGCGGCAAAAGTTTCATGTAAAACAAAGGTGGAAATGATCGGAGCGCCTCAGACGGGAAGCGTGCTTAGAACGGAGTATAAGAATATAACAGCTCCGGATATAGCATACAGCTGGGAAATAAGCGATAGCGCCGACGGTGTATTTTCGGGCATAGGAGAAGGAGAAGAACTTGCTGTAAGTGAAGAGCACGAGGGCAGATATATAAGATCAAAGGTGACATCAGGCGGTGTTTCATTTGTGTCAGAAGCGAGAATGGTAAAAACATCAGGGACATATAATGAGTACAGCGGCAGCTATGTGTATCTTTCAGACGTGCCTAAGTCACAGATAAAGGTATCTGATATAGGGTATAAGGATCTCGAATTTGATAAGAACACGACAAAAAATACAATAAGCCTTATATGCGGCGGCAAGAAGAAGTATTTTACAAAGGGACTTGGTGCTCATGCAAGAGCAACGCTTGTATATGATGTAGAGGAGATAACTGACAATTATAAGTTTACGAAATTTACATCATATCTCGGACTTGACTCTGCTCAGGGATCAAAGGGAAATGGTGTAAAATTCACTATATCAGTATCAGATGATATGTCTGACTGGACACCGATAAAAGAAACAGGGACACTTAAAGGCACAAGCGAGGCAGAATATGTAGAGCTTGATCTTACTGGTGTGAAGTATCTTAAAATATATATCGATCCATTGGGAAGTGACGAGTCAGACCATTCTGTAATCGCGGGCGCAAAGCTTTCAAGGGCGGATTACGAGGATGATTCCTCTGATTATGATTGGATAAAAACAACAGCGGAATATGATAAGGAGATAAGTTCATATGAACAGTCAAATCCGGGACTTTCATACAGCGAGCTTATAAATGATCCGGAGTATAGAGCGCTTGTATACAAGAGAAATTTTGTAAAGAATGTGTCATATGATTACCTTCAGGCGTTCGCTCATACAAATGACGATACAAAAGCTGTTATTTGGTGGTTTATGAATGACAAAGAGGCGATTGATATGTATACTCAGGGCGGAACTCCGTCTGGAAGCTATATGAACTCTGTCAATGTTCTGGCGAAGCTTTATAATAAGCATAAGTCGGATTTAGATGACGCGGAATTTGGAACGCTTTATAAGCGTATGATGATAACTATTTCACTTACGCATTCAACGAGTGTGCCGTTCTGGGCAGACTATAGCATAACATCAGATCCGATAAGAAGATATGAGATATACAAAAAGCTGCATGACAGCGATCTCCTTTTGAACTCGGTATTTGAAAAGCTCAATGTTGAGGAAATGAGATGGGTAATGGGAGATCTTATGGATGATGATCAGATAGAATGGCTCAACTATTATTCAAGAAAAACGTCATCAACAGCTGAATCAAATTATAACAGCTCAAATTTCACCATGGGTCCATATCATTATATAAAGTATACGACCGGTTATAATTTTTATCAGGATAAATATTATAACGAACAGAACAAACAGATGTGGCAGTCAAAATATTTCCTAACGCAGGAATATGCGCAGGACAGCAGGTTTGATATAAACGTACCGTATGAATACAACAAGCCTAAACTTTGGACTGTATTTGCTGAAGGCGCTGTCTGCGGCGGTATATCAAAGACAGGCACAAATCTGCTTACGGTATTTGGAGTTCCGGGAGTAGTAATAGGTCAGCCGGGTCACGCCGCATATTTAAGATATATGTATTCTGATAACAGCGCAGAGGATAGTCCGGCAACATGGACGATATGGAATGATGTATCGGGATGGACACTGTCTGAAAAGGGCGAAAGACTGTTATGCGGCTGGGGAAGCAAGAGCTGGGACAGCTCATATCAGGTGAGTTATGTACTGCTTGCGCAGGCGGCATTGAATGATGAGGCAAATTACAATAGAGCGTTGGCATTGGTCAGAACAGCTGATACAAAAACTGATCCTAATGAAAGAATAGATATATATGAGCAGGCTCTTGCGATACAGAATATAAATCTTGACGCGTGGGAAGGCATCATATACGCTTATAATGAATTGGGTAAGCCGGAATCTGATTATGTCAGACTGGCGCAGAGAATTACAAATGTATATACATATTATCCGCTGCCAATGTGGGATGTTATTGAAAAGCTGATAAAGCCGAATATATCAACACCGGCTAATTTATCTGAGGTTGATATATATGCTCAAAACGCGCTTACTAAGGCATCGGTGGCAGGAGATTCATCTACACTTCAGCCTGGAGCGTGCAAGGTTATGGCAAATTACCTTTTGGGCAAGAAGACATTTGAAATGGCAACATTCTCATTTGATGGAGATAAAGCGAATACGATAGTCCTTTCGGATAATTATACAGGAAGCGGTAACCAGCTGCTATATAGTATCTCAGGTGACAGCGAGGACGCGTGGAAGAATGCCGGAAATGTATCCGAGGTAGAGCTAAGCAGAGAAGAGATAGAAGCAATAACAGCCGAAAATGATATATTGGTAAGGCTTCAGGGAACATCGAGTTATTATACTATTGATATAACACAGCAGAGCGCCCCGAGCGGTATTTATGCTAATGACAACGAGAATTTGCTCATAAAGGCTACTACTGCGATGGAGTGGTCGACTGATGGTGTAAACTGGACAAAAATGACCAGCGGCAAGAGATTCCCAGGTGAGATGACTGTACATCTGAGAACAGCTGCAACCGGAACAAAGATGGCAAGTGGGTATTCAACGTATAGTTTCCATGAAGACACATCAACAGATGAGAGAAAATATATAACGATTGATCATTTGTCTATAGCAGGCTGTTCATCGTATCAACCTGGAGCTGAGCCACAGAAGGTCATAGACGGAATGCCGTCAACAATGTGGCATACAGTATGGTCGGGAAGTGATTCTGAAAGATCAATATCTATAAAGCTTGATGAACCAAGATATTTATCGGCTATGGAATACACACCAAGACCTGATGGCGGAAACGGCAATTTCTTAACATGTGAGATCTATACAAGTGTTGACGGATCAACATGGTATTTGGCTGACACTGTCACATGGGCGAGGACAAGTGCAAAAAAAGTATATGATTTTAAGACTAAGGTATATGCTGGATATATAAAGCTTGTAGGTAAGTCAACTGTCGGAGGTTTTGGATCAGCGTCGATGATAGAGCTGTTCGAGGATACTACCGTAAAGAGCAAGGAAATATCATCGATAAGCATAACATCACTTCCAAGCAAGATATCATACGTTGTAGGCGATGAGCTTGATCTTACAGGAATGATAGTTTCAGCGCAGTATACTGACGGAACATCTTCAAATCTTCCGTACAGCTCACTCTCATTCAGCAAGAATATATTTGATTCTGTGGGTGAGGAAAAAATATCTGTTTCAGTTCCTGGCGCTGAAAATATTGCGCCTGTTGAGTTCACTGTAACTGTAGGGGAGAACACAAAGGCAGTAACGGCTTTAAATATAGTTTCAATGCCGTTAAAGACAGAGTATTCGGTTGGCGAAAGCGCTGATCTTACAGGATTGTCTGTTAAAGCTGTATATGAAGACGGTACGAGCGGATATGTGTTCAATGATCTTCTGTCTGTGGAGCCGGGCGTGTTTGAAAGCGCCGGAGAAACAACTGTTACATTGAGCTACAAGGGAGCGTCAGTATCGTTTGAAGTACAGGTTCTTCCGGGATTTGCTTATGATTATCTGAGATATGAGGTAGTGGAAGGTTCGTGCTTTGTATATGTGACAGGCTGGGTAGCTGATAAAATGCCTGAAAACGGAAAAATAGAGATCCCGTCAAAGGTATATGTGAACGGATGCGAATATGAGGTAATAGGTATCGCTGAAGAAGCGTTTATCGGAAACAAGGATCTGAGAAGCGTAAAGTTCCCTGCAACTGTTACAAACATAAATGACAGAGCATTCTATGGCTGTGATAATATAACAGAGCTTGATTTCAAGTCTTACAGCAGCTTTGACACGCTGACAATAGGTTTAGATGTGTTCGGAACGGACAGCGAGGGAATAACTATCGGCGGAAAGATATACGTATCAAACAATTCTGTCGCAGACTCATTCCCGGGAATATCAAGCGGAGCGTTTGAGATCGTTTCTGATAATACGCTGCTAAACATATTCAGTGCTCTCGCATTCGACAGCGGTTATTACATTAAGGATGATCAGAAATTTGGAGTTATAAGATTTTATGCGAAACCTGAATTTGAAAATGTAACAAAGCAGGGGTTTGTATATTACGACAGTGAAACGGAACAGACGGGAAAAGAGATAGCATCGGAGCCGTCATCGCAGTCATCAAGCGGATTTTTCGCTGATGTATACGAGATACCTGAGAGTGTAAAAGAAGTCAGCGTAAAGGCGTTTGTTGTAACGAACGGTCAGACTATATTCTCGGATATAATAAAAGGAAAGGTTGATCTCGAAAGAGAAATAGATTTTGAATGAACAGGAGAATGATAATGAAAAAAAATTATGAAATACCTAAGTTTGAGATAACGATGTTTGACGATGATGATGTTATATGCACATCAGGAACAAACAAGCTCAACAGCTACAACGGAGCTGACAACGCAGGACGCATAACGTTACTTGATTTTATCGGTGAAAAATAAAATATAAGAATAAGGGAGCGGCGAAACGTCAGTTTTGCCGCTCCTCCCTTTTTGTATAAAATCAAAAATCATCGGTTGATGGTTTTCTGTCATGCTTGAAGGGTAGTCTTTTACAGCGTAGCTCGTTGAAAAATGCTGTTTATCAGATGATATATAAACTATATTTTTTATTATAGTATATGATTTTGATGGCGATGGTATTTCAGAGATGGAATGCAAAACGGGAGACGGAACTGTAGATGGAAAAGGAAATATAATCGGCAATGCGATTATAGATTCAATAAATTTGTTCCTGCTTGACAGCTTTTCTGATATGCGGCCGCTAAATGCAGTAATGACATGGGACTAATTCCTATAAAAAAATTCCTGATCAGTCCGATCAGGAATTTTTTGCTTAAAGATCTGCCGTAACAGCATCTTTAGGATGTGTAATACGTTTTAATATTGTGTGTCTGTACCTGAATACAAAGAATATACCGCGTACGAGCCAGTCTATTGTCATAGCTATCCATACGCCGAAAGCGCCCATGTTCAATCCTTTCGCTATTACAAAGCTTGCGCCCACTCTAAACACCCACATGGAAAATGCCGATACGATCATCGGGAACATAACATCGTTCGCGGCGCGCAGCGCGTTTGGCAAAGCGAACGAGAACGACCAGAATGTACAAGCGCATATTGTATGATACCAGATTATGTGGTTTGTAAGGTCTGTAGTTTCGGGTGAAAGGTTGTATCCGCGCGTTATTACAGGCATAAGCAGGACTATAATAATATTAAATGATATCGCTGCGCCGTATAGTATCTTAAACAGTTTTTTTACATAGTAATGCGCCTGCTTAAAGTCATTAGCTCCTACGCATTGGCTTACTACTGTCAAGATCCCTTGACCTACAGCCATTCCGGGGATTATCTGGAAATTTGCAACTGTATTGAAGACTGCATGTGCAGTTATATGCATAGTTCCGAATGTAGTAACTATTGAGATCGTGAGGATCTTTCCAAGCTGGAACATAGAGTTTTCAAGCGCGTTAGGCACACCTATGCGAAGGATGCGGCGTATCATGGAAAAATCCGGCTTAAAGCAGAATGGCTTTGATATGCTGACTTTAAGATCTGGATTTGAAAGCTTAACGAGCATTATTACAGCGGCGAGTATGCGCGAAACGAGAGTCGGTATTGCCGCGCCTGCAACGCCCATTTTAAAGCCGTAGATAAGCAGCGCGTTTCCTGCTATATTAACTGCGTTCATTATAAGCGATACGTTCATGGATATACGCGAGTTGACCTGCGCCCTAAACAGCGCGGCAGCGGCGTTGTATATGCCTATAAACGGAACAGCCGCAGAAACTATCATGAAATATGTGTTCGCATATCCTTCAACATCGTCATCTATCGATCCGAACACAGTGCCAAGTATAAAGTTTCTTATAGCGTATAGTATTATCATAATGATAACTGCTATGGCGGTTGTAAAAAGCATTACCTGATCAGCACTGTGCTGAGCGTCTTTCTTTCTCTTCATTCCAAGCAGCTGTCCGGTTATTACAGCGCCTCCTGTGGCGAGAGCGGTAAAAATATTTACTATAAGCACATTTACTGTATCAACTAATGAAACTCCGCTCACTGCCGCCTCACCGCAAGTGGATATCATCATTGAATCTACCATGCCGACAAAGACTGTCAGTATTTGCTCTATTATAAGAGGAACGAACAGCTTTCGTATATTACTATTACTGAACATATAGTTTTTCTCTATTTCTTTTGTTTTCAACTTTCATCCCTCCATATCATTTTTTATCGTTTTCAAAGTGCAGATCATATACTATAGCGCTGTACGGATTGTTGGGGTCATATCTAAGTGATACGGCTGCCTCAAAGGTGTCTCCGTTTTTATTACATAGCTTTTTACACATGACTTTTTCGCCGTTTAGCCATTTTTTTATCATTGATGCGGTTATAGACGTTGATTTGAAAAGACCTCGATCAGATTTTTTCCAAATGATATATCCGCAGTTATTTTCGCATGAAAACGCTTTCATTGATTCGGTTATATTACCACCGCATTTAGGACATTTCCCAAGAACGGTTTTCTCACCGAAAACGAGCTGAACGGGATATTGAGCGTCTTTGTCTATATGCATTTTTATGTTAGCTGAAAATTTCTGTCCTGAATTGGAAACAAGCTTTGCTATTTTTACACTTTTTCCGTCAAGCCATTTTTTTACCATAGTTTCGGTTACTGTCACATTTCTGAAAAGGCCCCTGTCTGTATTTTTCCATATGATGAATTTACATGACATTGGCGGACGGCTGTTGGCGCATCCAAACCCCTTGCGTCCTTCTATGACGTTTCCGCCGCAAAGCGGACAGGTACCGATAACGTTGTTAAATCGAGAGGTTACCGCTTTAGTCCCTACCGATTGATCGATTTCAGGATATTTATTTTTTAGAATATTATTTATAGTATCAAGAACGGTTTCGGTGAGTGCCGAGTACGGTTTGTCGCCTGAGCGTATGTCCTCCTGTATGGCCCACCATTTTGCTGTCATATCTGCTTTTTTTATTTCATCAGGCAAAATTCTGTAAAGCTCGCGCCCAAGTGGAGTGGATATGAGCTTTTTACCCTGCTCCGTAAGATATCCTTTTGTAACAAGTCCGTCGATTATGGAGCTGCGCGTCGCTGATGTCCCTATGGAGCCGTTCTCGCCCTTTTTGTCCTTGTCCTTGAGCTCAAGCATTTTCTTGATTTCCGGATCTGTGACATATTTCGCGATTCTTGTCATATCCTCGTTAAGAGATGCCTTTGTATAGCGTGATGGCGGTTTTGTCTCTTTTTCTTCGGTGTCGCCGCCGCAAACAATACCTGAATAGATACCGTCAGGAATTGTGCTTAATATAGTCGGCTCGTCTTTTTTTATGTCCTTAAAAATTGACAGATATCCTGGTGACAATATTTTAGTGGAGTGAGCTGTAAGCTGGTATTCGTCATTTATCGGCGCTGTCAGCCGTGTGCTGTGTTTTTCCGCTTTTGGCATAAACTGAGCCATATAGTATTTGCATATAGCAAGATACACATTGCGTTCTCTTTCTGTCAGTTTTTGAAGATCAACTCTGTTGTTTGTCGGTATTATGGCAAAGTGAGCTGTGATGTTTTTATCGTTAAAGCACTTTGAATGTATGCTCATATCAAGCGCCTGTGGACGGTATGATATATTGGATATAACCTGAGCCATAGTCTTTGGTGCTTCTTTAAAATGCTCTTCGGAAAGATACTGGCAGTCTGAACGATTGTATGTTATAGCCTTGTGATTTTCGCGGAGTGATTGAGTTATGTCCATAACATCCTTGGGATTATATCCGAAATGCGATGAGCAGTAGCTCTGCAATTTTACAAGGTTAAATGGCAGAGGTGGATCTTCCATAACGCGCTTTGACGATATCTCTATATTATCAAATCTTTTGTTCAGCAGTGAATTCAATATAGATACAGCCGTATCCTTGTCCGTTATGAGCTCCGGATGTTCACCCTTTTTCTTTTGTTTTTTTGCGTATTTAGTTCTGACTCTTTTTATTCCGTCAGCTGTGGCAACGTCTATGTCACAATATATATCGTAGTAAACTGTTTTAGTATGACCTTCTATCTGCATATCGCGCGCCACAACAAGACCTAATGTCGGAGTCTGAACACGTCCTACAGTTAGAAGGGCGCCGGAATTTGAGCAAGTAAAAAATCGGCTCATATTAACGCCGACCATAAGATCTGCTACGCTTCTTGCATATGCGGACCACCCTTCATTTTCGCTCGATTTATTGTCAGTCATTTTGCCGAGAGCTTTTATAAGACCGTTCCTCGTAGTATCGCCTGTATAAAGACGTTTTACGGGTTTGTCATAATTGAACCAACGCAGCAGTTCGTCTATAAGAAATTGTCCTTCCTCGTCAGGGTCTCCCGCGTGTATAACGCTGTCTGCGCGTTTTAGAAGAGAACCTATAAGCTCTACTCTTTCACGCTTTGTCTCAAAATTGTTATTGCCTGGTGGATCGGATCCTATTTTTTGTTCCCAGTTATCAAAATATATAGGAAGAGATGAAATATTCCACTTCTTATAGCTTTCGTTATAATCTTCCGGTTCTTTAAGGGAGAGCATATGACCAAACACCCATGTTACAGTGTAGTCGCCTTTTTCAATAAACCGATTGTTTTTGTTGCTGTAAGTACCGGGGAGCGCGTCTGCAATATCGCGACCTAATGACGGTTTTTCAGCTATAACCAAAATCATTAAATATACCTCTCAAAATATAGATTAAATCAAATAATAATACAATATAATAATACAACAAAATGCAATTTTTAGCAAGTGTAAAGATAATAAATAAAACAATTGACTAAACAGAGAGAAGAAAAAGAATAATTTCAAGGAAATATTGCACAAAAGAAAAAAAGTTTGAAAAAAGGTGTTGACAAATGGAGAATGATGTGGTAGAATAATCAAGTCGTCAGCGATGAGATACAAATTGATGAGATACAAATTGAACAAAGCTGATAGATAAAGTTTGTACATTGAAAAATGAACAGTGTGAGTTCTTGGAAAGTGTGAAAACACTAACAATTACTTGAGTTTAAAGTTCTTTAGGAACAGAAATTCGGATTAAAAGAATTCTTAGCAGATTATA
>CALXSW010000260.1 GCA_944391255.1 uncultured Clostridia bacterium
CATATAGATGAGCTTATCCGTGACGGCAAGCTTGACGGCATTTCCTCTACAAGAGATGAATCAGCTGAAGATATAAGATTTGTCATTGAGCTGAAGCGTGACGCGAACGCTAATGTTGTGCTTAATAATCTGTTTAAATATACTGATATGCAGATATCATTCGGTATCATATTTCTCGCTCTTGTGGATAAAGTGCCGAAGATATTGAATCTCAGACAGGTCATAGATTATTATATCCTGCATCAGGAGGACGTTATAACACGCCGCACTAAGTTTGAGCTCAGAAAGGCGCAGGAGCGCGCGCATCTTCTTGAGGGATACAAGATAGCTATTGACTATATCGACGAGGTAATAAACATCATACGTTCATCAAGCTCTATATCGGACGCTAAGGCAAACCTGACAGAGCGCTATGCTCTTGATGATATACAGGCTACCGCGATAGTACAGATGCAGCTCGGTCGTCTGTCAGGTCTTGAAAGAGATAAGATAGAAGAGGAGTACAGATCGGTACTTGAAAAGATAGGCGAATATGAAGCTATTCTTGCAGATCCGGCTAAGGTCAATGAGATAATCAAGGAAGACCTCATAAAGATGAAAAATAAATTCGGTGACCCAAGGCGTACAGAGATATCAGCAGATTTCAGCGATTTTGATGACGAGGATCTCATTGAGGAAGAGGAATGTATCATAACTCTCACTCATAACGGTTACACTAAGCGTATGCCGATAAACACATACAAGTCGCAGCGCAGAGGCGGACGAGGTATAACAGGTGTAACAACGCGTGAAGAGGACTTTGTTGAGCATATATACTCGACATCTACCCACGATTATGTTCTGTTCTTTACAACAAAGGGCATGGTATACAGGATCAAGGGTTATCAGATACCAGAGGGCAGCAGAACCGCAAAGGGAACAGCGATAGTTAATATCATAGCTCTTGAGAGTGATGAAAAGATAACAGCTATGATACCTGTGCGCAGCTTTACAGAGGGCGGATATCTGACATTTGTCACGAAGAATGGACTTATAAAGAGAACTGATATTCTCGATTATGAGAGGATAAGACAGACAGGAAAGCGCGCGATAGAATTGATGGACGGTGATGAGCTTGTAAGAGTAAATCTTACAGACGGTGATCAGGAAATGGTTATCGCTACAAGAAACGGTCTTGCTATAAGATTTAAGGAAAGCGATGCGCGTCCTATGGGAAGAACGACGCGCGGCGTAAAGGCGATAGAGCTTAACGAGGGCGATTATGTTACGTCGGCAGTTGTGGCAGTGCCTGATCAGCAGCTTCTCGCGGTGACAGAGAACGGCTACGGCAAGAGAACTCCGCTTGAGGAATACAGACTGCAGTCGAGAGGCGGAAAGGGTATATTGACATATAAGCTGACCGAAAAAACAGGCAAGCTCCTTGGTGTCGTTCCGGCTGACGAAAACGGAGATGTTATGCTTATTACGTCCGAGGGCGTTGTTATACGAATGCATGTCGATGAAATAAGCACGTTCGGCAGACAGACTCAGGGCGTGCGTCTTATGAGATTGGCAGACAGTGTTCAGTGCGTAAGCTTTGCTGTTACGGAGCGTGACGAGGAAGAAACTGAGGAAGAAGGCGAGGATATGTCTGGCGACGGACTTGATACAGCGTCAGATGATGGTGAGCCGGAAATCGAATTTTGATTGTATCTGTCTTAATAAATGATCACAGAAAGGGTATAAAATGAAAAAGCTAATATCTGTTATTTCAGCGGCGGTATTCGTTCTTGCGATTGCAGCAGGCTGCGGCAATTCGGATAGTGATCTCGAGCTGGAAACGGAAAAACCGATAACAAACGTAAAGACCGACAAAAAAGATGACGACAGCGATAAGAATGGTGATGTGAACGACCTTGGCGACCTCACCGATGAAACGATAGATGCTGTTATAACGCTCACAAACGGCGAGGAGATAGAGCTTGAGCTGTATCCTGATGTCGCGCCTAAGACTGTGGCGAACTTTATAAAGAACGTCCAGGAGGGATTTTATTCGGGAACGATATTCCACCGTGCTATAGAGGGATTTGTTATCCAGGGCGGAGGATATGACACTAATTATGAGCTTAAGAGCGTTTCTGAAACTGTAGAGGGCGAATTTGAGTCAAACGGGATAGAAAATGATCTCTCGCATGTAAGAGGTGTTGTTTCGATGGCGCGCACAAACGAGCCTAACAGCGCTACAACGCAGTTCTTTATAGTCCAGGAGGACAGCACATATCTTGACGGAGAATATGCCGCATTCGGAAAGGTTACGAGCGGAATGGACGTTGTAGATGAGATAGCGGAGTCGCCTAAGATGGAAGATCCGCCGTCGGGAATGTTTGAGAGTCTGCCGGAGGAACAGTTTGTTATAGATTCTATAACGATCCTTTCAGATGTCGAAGAAAAGGATATGGAATAAAAATTATTGTAAATGATTTTGAAGGGAGTACAGATCGATGAATATAGAGATAGTAATGGAAAATGGCGGAGTTATAAAGGCAGAGCTTTATCCGGAGGTAGCTCCGATAACTGTTGAGAATTTCAAAAAGCTCATTGAGCAGGATTTCTTTGCCGGACTCGTATTTCACAGAGTTATAAAGGGATTTATGATACAGGGCGGCGGCTTTGACGCTGTCGGCGGTCATAAGGAAGCAGAATCAATAAAGGGCGAATTTTCAGGAAATGGCGTGAAGAATGATCTTAAACACACAAGAGGTGTTCTCTCAATGGCGAGAACGATGTTCCCGAACAGCGCGTCAAGCCAGTTCTTTATCATGCATCAGGATGCGCCGCATCTTGACGGGCAGTATGCCGCGTTCGGAAAGGTCACAGAGGGAATGGATATCGTAGATGAGATCGCTGAATGCCAGACAGATTTCAGCGATAAGCCGATAGTTCCGCAGGTTATAAAGACTATAAGATTAGTATAATTAAAAAGCGTGCCGCTGAATGATAAAGCGGCGCGCTTTTTAGGTTTTATATTATTTTTCCAATCCGTAGAAATGCTCAAAGAACGTTGGGTAACTAACATCTACACAGTTGCTGTCGTCAAGCGTTGAATCGCCGTCGGCAAGCTGAGCGAGAATAGCAAGGCTCATCGCCATGCGGTGATCGCCGTCCGTCTTAAAATCAGCGCCGTGTATCGGTTTACCGCCGTTTATGATCATGCCATCGTCGGTTTCCGTTATATCTATACCGCATTTTTTAAACTCATCAACAACGGCGCGTATTCTGTTTGTTTCCTTCACTTTGAGCTCTTCAGCGTCCTTTATTACAGTTTTGCCCTCCGCAAAGACTGACGCGACCGCTATGACAGGGAGCTCATCTATGAGCCTTGGTATTACGCTTCCGCCTATCGTTGTGCCCTTGAGCTTTGACGAGCGTATGATTATATCAGCTACAGGCTCTCCGGCTGCGGAGCGTTTGTTCACAAGCTCCATATCAGCCCCCATGTCCTCAAACACATCTATTATACCTGTTCGCGTCGGATTGATCCCGACATTTTTTATTGTTATTTCAGAGTCGGGCATAACAGCGCCAAGCACCATAAAGAATGCGGCTGATGATATATCGCCCGGCACAACAATGTCCTGCGGCGCGAGCTTTTCAGTTTTTCCGACTTTTATTGTAAGACCGTCGACCTCTATGTCAGCGCCCATTGCGGACAGCATTACCTCCGTGTGATCGCGTGATTTTTCAATTTCATGTATTATAGTGTCGCCCTCAGCGTAAAGCGCGGCGAGGATCAGTGCTGTTTTTACCTGAGCTGATGCGACAGTCATGTTGTATTCTATGCCTTTGAGCGATTTTCCGTGTATATGTAAAGGACAGTATTCATTTTCTATATCAGCGCCCATAAGCGAAAGCGGTTTTGTAACACGTCCCATAGGCCGTTTGCATATAGACGCGTCGCCGGTTATAGACGTGTCAAACGGCTGACCGCTCAATATTCCGCAGAGCAGTCTTGTCGTTGTTCCGCTGTTGCCGGTATAAAGCGTTTCGGACGGCTTTTTAAGGCCGTGCAGACCTTTGCCGTGAACAGTTACATTATTTCCGTCAACTTCTATATCTATGCCCATTTTTCGAAAGCAGTCTATTGTGGAAAGGCAGTCTGCACCCTTTAAAAATCCTGAAATATGCGTTGTGCCGTCAGCTAAAGCGCCGAGCATGACAGCGCGGTGCGATATCGACTTGTCGCCCGGAACAGTTATTTCGCCTTTTACGGACCTCATTTTATTTATCTTCATGAAAAATTACCTCATTTCATCAAATACGTATAAATCAATTATATCATAAATAGATTAATAATACAAGATAAAGTGTGGTGATTTTTATGAAGAACTCTTTCTTATCAGGCGCTGTGATACTTATGGCGGCAAACGCTGTTTCAAAAATTCTCGGCGCCGTTTTCAAGATCCCTTTGACGTATATAATCCATGAGGAGGGAATGGCTGTATATAATACGGCATTCAGCGTTTACGCTATGTTTCTGACATTTATAATATCGGGAATGCCGTTTGCAGTGCAGAAGCGTGTTGCGGAATGTGATGCTGAGGGGAACACGGCAGGGATAAGGGCAAATGTGCGTTCAGCGTCAATTTTTATGATCATGACGGGCGCGGTATGCTCAGTAGTTATGTATATAGGCGCTGATTTTTTAGCCGCCGCGATGAAAGAGGAAAGAGCGGTATGGGCGATACGCGCTATAGCTCCGTCAGTGTTTTTTGTCGGATGCGGAGCGGCTGTTAAAAGCGGTTTTCAGGGTGTCGGGAAAATGATGCCTACAGCTGTTTCACAGGTCATAGAGGCGGCGGCAAAGCTCGTTATAGGATACTACCTTGCGGTGTCATTTATAGGTCTGGGAAGTTCAAAAGCGGCAGCCGGAGCTGTTGGAGGCGTGACGATAGGCGAGCTCATAGCTACAGCTATTCTTGTCATATGGTATATGATCTCGTTCAGATCTTGTGCGCGGTCTAACATAAGCAGGGGGATCTTAAAAAAGCTTCTTGAGATAGCCGTGCCAATGCTTTGTATGTCGCTTATAACATCGGCTATATCGATGTGTGACACATCAGTTTTAAGAGCGTGCCTTTTAAGGGCAGGTATGACGGCAGACGAGGCGCGTTTTACATACGGGGCGTATACAGGGTATGCGATGACAGTTTTGAATCTTCCGTCAGGCTTTCTCGCTACTATAGGGGTGAGCGTGATACCGGTGATATCGGGAGCGAATGCTGTCGGGAATATGCGGCGCGTTAGAGCGGCGGCAAAAAAGGGGCTTACTCTGGCCGCGATAGGAGCTTTTGTGATGTGCGTCGGACTTAGCATATGGAGCGAGGATATTCTGCGGCTGCTGTTTCACAATACATATTCGTCAATGATGCTGCGCTGCGCTGTTCCGTCTGTCTTTTTTATCTGTATAATGCAGTTTTCAGGCGCTGTGCTGCAATCAATGGATCATCTGGGCAGATCGTTCATATCTGTCGTGACAGCCGTTTCAGTAAAGCTGATAATGACGTTGCTTCTCGCGAGCCGACCGGAATTTAATATATACGGCTCAATAATAGGAACAGATCTCGGGTTCTTTATAGGCGCTGTGCTGAATATGTGCTTTATGGTATCGGCAATAAACAAAGAAAAAAGAGAATGAGTTTTATTAAACTATTTGACTTTTTTATGTTATGTGGTATAATAATTACAATTGAAAATACTGAGGAAATGCCGAGATCGTATAAAAGCGGTCTCGGCGCAGATAAAAAAACGAAAGGGAATGTATAAAAATGGAGCTTAAGGACAAATATACTATTGAAGATCTGCTTGCGATAATAAGACGTCTGCGCGAGCCTGACGGCTGCCCGTGGGATAAAGTTCAAACGCATCAATCCATAAAGAAAAGCCTTATAGAGGAAACGTACGAGGCGATAGACGCGCTTGACTTCGGCACTGATCACGATTTTGCGAATGAGCTTGGCGATGTTCTGCTGCAGGTCGCTTTTCATGCCGTATTGGCAGATGAGAGGAATGCGTTTGATTTTGACGATATCTTAAAAGAGGTGTGTGACAAGCTCATAACGCGCCACACTCATGTGTTCGGAACTGACCATGCCGGAACTGTTGAGGAATCACTGCTCAACTGGGAGAAGCAGAAGAAAAAGGAGAAAAAGATAAACACATATACAGAGGTGTTAAGAGATGTTCCGTCATATCTGCCGGCTCTTATGCGCGCTGAGAAGATACAGAAAAAGGCGCGTGGATTTGGATTTGACTGGGATGATATCAATGATGTTTACGCTAAGGTGAACGAGGAGATAGACGAGGTCAAGGACGCTGTGAAAGAGGGCGATGAGGCGCATATCAGAGAAGAATACGGCGATCTGCTGTTCGCCGTGGTAAACCTCGGCAGATTCCTTGGAACAGATCCTGAAACGGCGCTTGCGAACGCGTCAAATAAATTTGTGAACAGATTTGACAAGATGGAGCAGGCGGCAATAGAAAAAAAGCAAGATCTGTCTTCTATGACGCTTGAAGAGATGGATAAGCTGTGGGAATCAGTCAAGTAAAGATTTTTTAATATTTTGATCTGTTACATGGGAAAAAACAAATAAAATTGAAAAATATTGATATAAACACTTGACAATTATTGTTTTTTGTACTAAAATAGAAAATGGCTTTTAACGGTTCAACCGTCTAAAATTAAGATTTGTTATCATTAGGAGGAAGATGACTATGAACAAGCATGAATTGATTTCAGCTATAGCGCAGAGCGCAGAATTGTCAAAGAAAGATGCTGAAAATGCTTTGGCAGCTACAATTAATGCCATCGCAAACGCGCTTGCAGAGGGAGAAAAAGTGCAGATCGTTGGTTTCGGTACATTTGAAGTAAGAGAAAGAGCTGCAAGAACAGGAAAGAACCCAAGAACAGGTGAAGCTATTGAGATCGCAGCGTCAAAGGTTCCGGCATTCAAGGCAGGCAAGGCTTTGAAGGACAGAGTAAACTAATTTAAAACTTATGTTTTTTGAAAACCGCTAATGCTATTAGCGGTTTTTATCATATAACGGGCAGTATAAATCAGAATGTGAAAAAGAAAATAAATATTGCAGACAGGAGATCAAATAATGAGAATAGATAAATATTTAAAGGTATCGCGCCTTATAAAGCGCCGTTCTGTCGCAAACGAGGCTTGCGACAGCGGCAGAATATCGGTAAACGGCAGACCGGTCAAAGCGTCATATGACGTCAAGACGGGCGATATCATAGAGATAACCTT
>CALXSW010000261.1 GCA_944391255.1 uncultured Clostridia bacterium
CAGAAGTCAGGCTGCCGTTTTCGTCATACGTTAGATTTATATATTGTCCGTTAAAATCGCTGCTGTTTTCTATAACATCGAATACAGGCAGCATATTTCCGTCAAAGTCAAAAAGTGTTGTGTTTTCAACTACATTTCCGTCGGGCAAGTCGTCTGATTCTCTGTATGCCCAGCCGGAAAGACTTTCATTCGCGTTTTCGGGATCCTCAACGTGTATCATAAGCGGGTCCCAGTATATCGCGCCTATGCACGCGCCGTCCTTTACTGAGCGCAGTCCGTTGTAAAGATCGGCAAGATATCCCTTCTGCCCTTCCTTCGTGTCGGGGTAGAGCTCCTTGTACGCGTCTATCGGGATCAGCTGACCGCCTTTTCCGTTCTTTACGGTGCTGTTCCAGTTAAAGCCTGTTTCCATTATAAGTATAGGCTTTTTGTAGTTTTCATAAAGCGTGTTGCAGAATTCAACGCACGTTTCGACTGTCGCGTCTGACCATGCCGGATAATATGACGCTCCGAGTATGTCGTATTTGACTCCGGCTTTATTGTATATGTCGAGCGCCCATGTGTACGAGCTGTATTTTGCGCCGTTGGCGAGGTGGAGAACGATTTCTGTTTCAGGCGATATCTCTTTTACCGCGTCGTATCCGGCATTCATTATCTTTGCGAGCGCGGCTGTGTCAGCCGGCATAGGTATGACGTCCTCTGAATCGTCCCAGACGGCGTTGAGATTTTCTTTTGAAAGCTTCATATCAAATGACGCCGCAAACGGGAAAAGTATGCCGCCGTTTACCTCGTTGCCGAGTGAAACGTATTCTGGAACAGTGTTCTGCTCCTTTAGTTGTGTCATGATATCCTTTACATAGGAGCTTACAAGCTCCGCGAGCTTGTCTGATATTTCCGTTCTCACGCTGTCCGTCATGGACGCGAGAAATTCAACTTCTGTTATATCATAGCCCATATCTGTCTTTATCTTTTCAGCCCATTCCGCCGGAACGATCTGCCGCTCCGCGTTTGATCAGTAATCGGAAAAATTGAATGTAAATTCGATCGCCATGCCGTTGTCCTTGGCGCGGCGCGCGAGGTCGAGGCAGTCGTCAGGATCCTGAAAACCGTCGGGCAGATAATATACTCCGTCACCCCTGCCTTTGCCGGGATCGTTTGAAAGTCTTATTCGAGCCATGTTCATTCCGTTTTCAGCGAGTATGGCAACAGGATCAGACTCTTTCCCGTCATTGTTGTAATACTTGCCGCCGAGCGATGATATGTAGTTAGACTCCGTTATATCTCCGGCGGCGTAAAACGTGTATTCTTCGCCCTCCGATACGGATATGTCCGATACAGTCAGCGTCCCGTCTGATACGGCTCCAACGGCTATAGCGCCTGTGTCGTCAGGCTTGACTCCGCGTATATATACGGTGTGAGAATTTACAGGCACCGCGGTACGTCTGCCGTTGGCAAATATATACGCGTCATTGTCTATTGATTTATTTTCTGTTATAGCTGTAACAGTGTAATATTTATCCTTTTCAAGGCCTGTTATCTGTGATGCAAAGCTGCCGCCGTTTTCATCAACAGTGTATTCAGCTGATGGTGCCGCGGCTGCCGATATAGTCATAGCAGATAATGCCGAAATTATTGATATCAGTTCTTTTCGCATTGTTCAACCTCCATATAATTTATTTGTGGTACGTCGCTCCTGAATTTATCATAAATGATCTGTATATCTGCTCTGAAAGCACAACGCGCATCAGCTGATGCGGAAGAGTCATGCGCCCGAATGAAAGGCGGAGATCAGATCTGTTTTTCACCTCATCAGACAGACCGAGAGAACCGCCTATGATAAATACGATCCGGCTTGTCCTGTTGCAGGCGTTTTTTATCGTGTCGGCAAGCTCTGTGCTGCTTAGCGTTTTGCCCTCCACGCAGAGCGATATTACATAGCTTTGCGGCTTTATCTTTGCGAGTATCTTTTCGCCCTCGCGCTGTTTTACCGCCTCGTTTTCTTTCTCTGACGCGTTTTCCGGTATCCGCTCATCAGGAACCTCTGTTATTGTGAAGTCGGCAAAGCGGCTCATGCGTTTTGCGTATTCCTTTATCGCGTCGGTATAGAATTTTTCTTTTATCTTTCCAACGCATATAATATTTACGTTCATTGATTAAACCTCGTTATTTCAAATCTGTTCGCTACTTGCAGCGTCACGTCCTTACCCACGTCAACGCCGTTGTCTGAAAGCCTGTTGAATGTTTCCATCATCGCTATTTCAGGCAGATTGTTCTTGTCGCTTAGGTGGCCGAGCATTATATGTTCCGTGCCGCTTTTTACAAGCTCAAGAGCGGTGTATGATGCCATCTCGTTTGAGAGATGACCTATGTCGCTGAGAATACGCTGCTTTAACGGATACGGGTATTCACCGTATCGGAGCATATCGACGTCGTGGTTCGATTCGAGTATTATGCTCTTGCAGCCAGATATTTTAGAGAGCAGCTCATCGCTCATATGCCCTATATCTGTCGCTACTCCGACTCTTGTTTCGTTGTTTTCAAAGCAGTATCCGCATGGATCAGCCGCATCATGCGGTATAGAGAACGGGCATACGGCTATTGAGCCTATTTCAAATTGGCTGTCGGGCGTTACGGCGATACGCTGCTCGTCCTTTATTTCGCCTATGTCCATATTGATATGTGTTCCGGCTGTGGCGTATACCGGTATTTTGAGCTTTCTCGCTATAACTCCTATTCCTTTTGTGTGATCGCTGTGCTCGTGTGTCACGAGAAGCGCGTCTATCATGTCGGGAGTGACGCCGAGAGCGGCGAGAGCGAGAAACGCGCGTTTTCCAGATGTGCCGCAGTCGAGAAGCAGATTAGTTCTGCCGTCTGTTATTAGTGTGCAGTTACCGGAGGAACCGCTTATAAGTGAGTATAATTCAAGCATATTTTTCCTTTTGATGTTACAAAAGGTGTTCTCAGAAAAAGAACACCTTTTATTTTATTTTATTTGTATATTCTATAAATTAATTTTTGATCAGATAAAATCGTTTTCGATCACTTGTACACGGTGTATATCACCGCCGAGAGATACGAATTTTTCTTCAAAATTCTCATAGCCTCTGTCAATGTGATATATATCGCGTATTTCAGTCGTGTCTTCAGCCATAAGTCCGGCTATTATCATAGCTGCTCCGGCTCTTAGGTCTGTCGCCTTGACGTTTGAACCGATCAGGTTCGGCACGCCGTCTATTATAGCGAGCTTGCCTTCAACGCGTATATTCGCGCCCATACGATTGAGCTGGTCTACAT
>CALXSW010000262.1 GCA_944391255.1 uncultured Clostridia bacterium
TCCTCTTCAAGCTCCTCTTTATCTGAAGCTGCCTGCATACCAGGGAAAAGTCCTTCCTCCATGCCCGAAAGAAAGACGACAGGGAACTCAAGACCTTTAGCGCTGTGTATAGTCATAAGCACCACGCTGTCCTGCTCCGCGTCATAATTATCTATATCTGACACAAGCGTTACATTCTCCAGAAATTCTCCAAGCTCTCCGCTTGTTTCCAAGCTCGACGCATACTCGCTTACGACTCCGAACAATTCACCTATATTTTCAAGTCTTGTCTTTGCCTCTATTGTATTCTCGTTTTCAAGCATCGCCATATAACCCGACTCTTCAGCTATTCTTTTTGTCAGCTCATATATATTCAGCTCTGTAGCAATCTTCCGCATCTTCTTTATGAACGCGGCAAACATTTTAAGTCGCGGCGCTGCCGACTTCAAATCCGGATACATATCCACATTTTCTATTATCTCAAAATTGCTTATGCCATACTGAGCCGAGAGTGTGGACAGCTTTTCAAGTGTTGCGGCGCCTATCTTTCTTTTAGGCTCATTTATTATACGTCTTAACCCCATATCGTCGTGAGGATTGTATACAACGCGAAGATATGCTATTATATCCTTTATTTCCTTTCGGTCATAGAACCTCAGTCCCGCAAGCACTCGGTAAGGTATCGCTTCACGCATAAGCTTTTCTTCAAGAGCGCGTGACTGCGCGTTAGTCCTGTACAATATCGCAAAATCGCTGTAGCTCTTTCCATCGTTATGGAGCTTTTCTATCTCCTCCGCTATAAATGACGCTTCCTCGCGCTCATCGGAGGCAGTGAACAATGTTATCTTTTCACCCTCATTCTGCGAAGTCCACAAATTCTTACCCATTCGCTTTGTGTTGTTATCTATCACCGAATTTGCGGCATCAAGAATATTTGATGTAGAACGGTAATTCTGCTCAAGCATTATCTTAGTAGTATTCTTGTAATCTCTCTCAAAATTGAGGATATTATTTATATTTGCGCCTCTGAACTTATATATGCTCTGATCGTCATCTCCGACAACACAGATATTTCCATACCCTTTAGCGAGTATATTTATAAGAGAATACTGCGCGTCATTTGTATCCTGATACTCGTCAACGAGTATATATTGAAACCTCTTTTGATACTCCTCTGCAACATCAGGATTATCCTTTAAAATATTTACAGTATGATATATTATATCGTCAAAATCAAGAGCGTTGTTTCTTTTGAGCTTGCTCTGATACAGCTCATACGCGTCAGCGTAATGGCGCAGCCTGAAATCACGGCAGTTCATATTGTAATACTCGTCAGCTGATATCATCTCGTTTTTAGCGTTTGATATCGCGCTCAGAACAGCTCTTGCCGGATACTGCTTATCATCAAGGTTCAGCTCTTTCACGCATTCCTTCATCAATGTTCTTGAATCGGCTGAGTCGTATATCACGAAATCTTTTCCGTATCCGATACGCTCTATATGCTTTCTCAAAATTTTCACACAAATAGAGTGAAATGTGCCTACCCACATATCACGAGAATTTATTCCTATTATATTCTCTATTCTCGTTTTCATCTCGTTAGCCGCTTTATTCGTGAATGTTATCGCCAGTATATTCCACGGCTTTGCATATGTAGTCTGCAAAATATATGCTATCCTGTTTACAAGAACAGTTGTCTTTCCGCTTCCCGCGCCTGCTATCACCAGAACGGGACCTTCCGTTTCAAGCACCGCTTCCCGCTGCTTATCGTTTAATTTATCTAAATAACTATACACTTATAAATACCTCTTTTATTTTTATATACTATATAGTATACCATACAATCATAAAAAAATCTATGTTTTTTTGAACCATTTTAAGAATAAGTTTTGCAGTATAAAAATCATCTCAAAATCCGAACATAAGCAGGGAAAGGAGATGAAATGAATATGCTGAAAAAAATATTTGCCGTTTTGCCCGTATTTGCTGTTTTACTAATAACACAGGCATACGCCAGATATGTGATCCCATCGGGTGAATGTGTCGGGATCAAAATATACACAGACGGCGTTGTCGTTATCGACACAGCTGAAGTGACAGATATCAACGGAAAAAAATTTGATATCGCATCAGGCTATGACATAAACAAAGGCGATATAATAACATGCATAAACGGCAAAAAAATTTCCTCTATAGATGATGTTTCTGATGAGCTGACATCTTCTGAAGGAAATGTGACACTCACAGTAAAGACGAACGATCAACTGCGAGATATCACTATAACGCCGCCCGAAACAGCCGACGGAAAGAAGCTTGGCTTATGGCTGCGCGACAGCACTGCCGGATTAGGCACGATCACATATATCGATGACAACACATTCGCCGCGCTCGGCCATGGGATATGCGACATTGATACAGGCAATATTATGCCCATTAACCAGGGTATTATACAAGGCTGCACAATAACCTCTATTGCCGAAGGACGTTCGGGATCGCCAGGCGCGCTTATAGGCGATATAAACGGCGCAAAACTGGGAACAATAATAGAGAACACCGACACAGGTCTGTTCGGCAAGCTTACGACCTCGCTTCCGGATTCGCGCGAACCGGTGGAAGTGATGACAATGTCAGATGTCAGAACAGGCAGCGCGTCAATACTCGCTGATATCGACGGCAAAGGAGTTCGTGAGTATTCGATTGAAATACAGAAGATATATCCTGCCGCTATCTCTTCAAAGGACATGGTAATAAAGGTGACTGACCGCGATCTGATACAAAAGACAGGCGGGATAATACAGGGCATGAGCGGCGCGCCGATACTACAGAACGGCTGTCTTGTCGGCGCGGTAACTCACGTTTTCGTGAACGATCCGACTTGCGGCTATGCTATATTCGCAGAACACATGATGAAAAATCAATAAGAATTTTTCGCATAGACATTTGATCTGCTCCAAAAAAAGATGTTGTATCGGGATCCCGGTACAACATCTTTAATATTCATTATTCCGCTGGTGTTTCTGTAGCTTCTGCTGCTGTTTCTGCAGCTGCATCAGCCGGTGCCTCTGTAGCCGCGTCAGCTGGCGCTTCTGTAACCTCTTCCTCTGTCACATCTTCAGTGTCATCTGATCCGCTTTCTTCAGCCGCCATCTGAGCCTGATACTCAGCCTGCTGCTTCAATTCAACAGTTTCTCTTACTTCACCCCAAAGAGTATCGCCCGTTACCTCATCACCAAGACC
>CALXSW010000263.1 GCA_944391255.1 uncultured Clostridia bacterium
ACGCTGTCATAAATCCGGCAGACATAACCTCTCTGTAGCTTAGTTTGCCGTGTGTACACACAACGCATATCATAAACAGAATTATCATTGCGCACAACGCCATAGGTATCGCGTCAATATACAACCCCGCCATCAGCAGAAATGAGCCAATGTATCCGGCCGCCTTTACTCCTCTCGACTTCGTTATCGCGTTATATGATTCCCAGAGCATAATAAGTATTACGATCCCTATGGCTATCTGAAACGGAAGAACTCCCGCCCAGAGCACAGCAAAAAATACCGCGAGCGCCACAACAGACGTTATTATTCTTGTTAACATTAACTCGTCACCTCTTTTTTATATTCCTCCGAACCTGCGTCCGCGACCCTGAAAAGCTAAAATACATTCTCTTAGATCTTCCGGCTTAAAATCAGGCCATGCTTTTTTAACGAATATCATTTCCGCATAGCTGACCTGCCATAGCATGAAATTTGAAAGCCTCTGTTCGCCGCTTGTTCTTATAAGAAGATCCACATCAGGCTGACCGGCTGTGTATAAATATGAATTTATCGTATTCTCATCGATATCCTCGCTCTTTAATCTGCCGGATTTTACAGCCTCGCTTATTTCTCTTGCCGCATGCACAAGCTCCTCGCGGCCGCCATAGTTAAGAGCTATATTCATGACTATGCCTTTTCTATCTTTCGTCAGCTCCTCTGTCTTTTTTATCTGCACACGCATTTCTTCAGAAAGCTCCTTCCGTGAGCCTATAGCGCGTATACGCACATTTTCGCCTGCCAAAGTTTTTTCAGCGTTTACAAGATAATCCATAAGCAGATTCATGAGATAGTCGACCTCAGCCTGCGGACGTTTCCAGTTTTCTGTTGAAAAAGCGTACACGGTGATATATTTCACTCCGAGATTATTCGCCTCTGTCACTATTTTTTTCAAACTTTCCGCTCCGGCTTTATGTCCGGCGCTGCGCGGCAATCCTCTCTTTTTTGCCCATCTGCCGTTTCCGTCCATTATGACGCCTATATGCTGCGGCAGATTGTTCATATCAATTTCATTATCAATTTTTTTGCGTCTGAAAATCATATGTCTTTTTACCTTTCATATATATGCAAAAACAGTACCACACAAAACTTGCGGCGTGATACTGTTTAATGATATTTTAAATTTTATTAAAGCTCGATGATCTCTTTCTCTTTATCTGCTGTAACTGAATCGATCTTCTTGATATACTTATCAGTCAGATCCTGGATATCCTTTTCGATATCCTTCAGCTCATCTTCTGTGACTTCTCCGTCCTTCTTCTTTTTCTTATACATATCAAGAGCATCACGACGCGCGTTTCTTATCTGTACCTTTGCTTCCTCGCCGTACTTCTTTACAAGCTTGCCGAGTTCCTTTCTTCTTTCCTCTGTAAGCGGAGGGAAATTCAGTCTTATGACCTTTCCGTCATTCTGAGGCGCTATGCCTATGTCTGACTTATTTATCGCTTTTACTATCTCATTTAAAAGCGTAGTGTCCCATGGCTGTATTACAAGCATTCTTGCCTCTGGAACCGATATAGTTCCCACCTGATTTACAGGTGTCATAGTTCCATAATATTCAACAGATATCTTATCAAGAACAGACGCGTTTGCTCTGCCGGCGCGAATAGTCTTAAACTCGCTCATAAGACCATCTATTCTCTTCTCCATTTTAGCTTCTACTTCAGGATATTTTCCCATTTTAAACTCCTCCTTGTTTTATATGAAATTTCAACGGTCGTAAATCCGCGTTTCTATACGATAAAAAACGCTTTATTTACCCTCATAATTTACCAATGTACCTATATTTTCACCGCATACTGCGCGAACTATGTTTTCAGGATCGTTAAGACCGAATACAAGGATAGGCATCTTGTTATCACGACACATCGATGCTGCTGTCGAGTCCATAACACCAAGATTCTTTGAAAGAATATCATTAAATGAAAGTTTTGTGTATCTCTTAGCGTCAGGATTGATGTTAGGGTCACTGTCATAAACAGCATCTACCTTCTTTGCAAGAAGTATCACATCGACTTCCATTTCAACAGCTCTCAATGCCGCGGCAGTATCTGTTGACATAAACGGATTACCTGTACCGCATCCGAATATAACCACTCTGCCCTTTTCCATATGCCTTACAGCACGTCCTCTTATATATGGTTCAGCTATCTGTCTCATCTCGATCGCTGTTTCAACTCTTGTAGGCACGCCCAACGCCTCTAACGCGCTGCACAATCCAAGTGAATTTATCGCTGTAGCAAGCATACCCATGTGGTCAGCTCTCGTTCTGTCCATATTTTCACTTGAGCGGCCTCTCCATATGTTGCCCCCGCCGACTACGATAGCCACCTGAACGCCCATATCAACAACTTTCTTGATATATCTGCATATATTTGTCATTGTGTCTTCATCAATTCCAAATCCTTTATCGCCTGCTAATGCCTCTCCGCTGACCTTAAGCAAGACTCTCTTGTATTTAGCTTCCATATATTTCCTCCTCCGTCACAGTACGGTATAATTTTCATAGTTACTGTTCCTTTTATATTATAACTTATTTATAGTGAAATTGCAATATCTATTTTTCTTTTTTGAGATTTTTTTATAGCATATTGATGCTTATAAATAAAAAAAGAGCAGTAAAACTCGTATGAGCTTTACTGCTTTTCTTACATTCTCACTTACGCAAGCTTCGCAAGCTTTACAGCCAACTGTGACTTCTTTCTTGCAGCCTTGTTCTTGTGAACTATACCGTGACATACGGCCTGGTCGAGCTTCTTAACAGCATCGTTGAACAATGGAGTAGCTGCTTCCTTATCTGCTGCTGCTACTGCTGCTTCAAACTTCTTTATAGCTGTCTTAAGAGCTGTCTTTCTTGCTGTGTTTATAGCTGTCTTCTTTTCGATAACCTTAACACGCTTCTTTGCTGACTTAATGTTTGGCAATGTTTACACCTCCACGAATTTAATACATAATACTGTATTATTATACTACAAAGTTCATCGAATTGCAAGTGTTTTATTAAATATTTTTTGTTTTTTTTCATTTTAGTTAATTTTGTATAGTTAAATTTAATGTGCCGCCAAAAAAATTAACAAATATGATATCAAGATCTTTATAATATTTTTCGACAAAATATAATTATCCTTTTTAACATTATGATCCCGGCAATTATATTATTTACATCAAGCCGCGACTCGCTCGCCATTAAAATGCTTATAATTAAATATGTAATAATAAATTACTATATAAATAAGAAAAAACACCGTATTATGCCCATAAATTTATAAAAAACGCTTGACTAACGGCTTTTTAAGTTGTATAATACCATTATGCTTAAAATACAATGGGTGAGTAACGTACTGTTGCTCATACATAAAACAACAAGAAAGGAATGTATATTCAAATGAGAAAAAAAAGCATAATCACATTATGTTTTGTTGTCATCATTGCGATCGCTCTCGATTTGGTAGCTATCCTCGGTTTGCCGGGAAGTCTAAGCTCAAAATACGGCGGTATGCTTGACAGCGAAACAGGTATTAGACAAGGCATAGACCTTGCAGGCGGTTCCGTAATAACATTCCAGGCACAGTCTGATAATCCATCAGATGCTGAAATGGAAACTGTTAAGTCGATCTATGAAACAAGACTTAACGGCGCCGGCTATACAGAAGCTCGTATTTCTGTTGGCGAAGGCGGAAAAGTAACGATTGAGATCCCATCTGGCGGATCATCAACAGACGACGCAGAGGTTTCATCTACAGATGGCACAGCAACAGCTGACGATACAGCGACAGCTGAGGACACTGCAGCAACTGACGATACAGCAGCAACTGACGATACAGCAGCAGCTGACGATACAGCAGCAGCTGACGATACAGCGACAGCTGAGGGCACAGCAGCAGCCGATGAAACAGCGGCTGAAGGCGAAATGTCAGCAACTGAAGAAACTGACGCGGCAGTTGAATTGCTCTCACAGGTAGCTAAGCTCACATTCCGTGATTCAGACAACAATGTTGTTCTCGAAGGCACAGATGTATCTTCAGCTCAGAGCATATACGGAAAGCCAAGTGAAAATGCTAATTCACAGTACTATGTACAGGTTGAATTCACAGCAGACGGTGCAAAGAAATTCGCCGAAGCTACAGGCAAAGCCGCAGCAAAGGCTTCACCTAACAATATAATCCAGATCGTAATGGATGATACAGTCGTATCAGCTCCGAGAGTTCAGGAAAAGATAGACTCAACATCATGCGTTATCACAGGTAATTTTGACGCTGAAACAGCAAGCATGCTTGCAAACCAGATCAATTCCGGTAACCTCCCGTTTGAGATGAAAAAGATCTCACAGGAAACAGTCGGAGCAGAGCTCGGACGTGACGCGCTTCCTACAAGCTTGCTCGCAGCTGCTATTGGTATTATACTTGTAATGCTCTTCATGATCTGGAAATACAGGATCCCTGGACTTATAGCTGACCTCGCACTTCTCGTATATATCGGTCTTATCTGTCTTGCTATGGGCGTGTTCAGAGTAAACCTCAGCCTTTCAGGTATAGCAGGTATCGTTCTTTCAATAGGTATGGCGGTCGATGCTAACTGTATCATATTCGAACGTATGAAAGAGGAAATGGCTCTCGGCAAGTCTATACGCGCTTCAGTTGAAGCCGGATTTAACAAGGCGTTCTCAGCTATCCTTGACTCAAACATAACAACTATCATTTCATGTGTTGTTCTGTATTTGTCAGGTATCGGTACTGTAACAGGCTTTGCTACAACATTGGGTATAGGCGTTATCCTTTCAATGTTCACAGCCATCGTTGTTACAAAGTTCTTGCTCAGAAACCTTGTAAATATCGGTATAAGAAACAGATCACTCTTCGTAAGCGACAAGTATATACAGAAAGCTAATGACGAAACAAAGAAAGTATTCGGATTTGCCGCTCACAAGCTTAAGTTCCTTATCCTTCCTGTAGTTATAATTGCTGTTGGTATAGCAATGTATTTCGTACACGGCGGATTTAACTTCGATATCGAGTTTAACGGCGGTATCAGAATGCAGGTAGCTATGAACCAGTCATTTGACAATGATGAAATAGCGAAGCTTGTCAAAGATGAAACAGGTCTTGATGCTGTTGTTCAGAAGTCAGGAACTACAAATGATATAGCTATTATCAAGCTTCCGGCAACTGACACTGAAGACAACGGCGAGGCTAACAAGGATACAGTATTTGCTGCTATGCAGGAAAAATACAATCTCGATGATGAGGCTCTCCTTTCAGTTCAGTCAGCATCACCAAGCTTTGGTAAGGAAGTTCAGAGCAAGGCATTGTCATTCACACTCCTTGCAATATTGTGTATGCTCGCATATATAATCATACGCTTTGACTGGAGAAGCGGTATTATGGCTGTAGTTACTCTCACAATAAACGTTCTCGTTATGTGCGGTGTTTACACTACAACAAACATTGCTATAAACACTACATTTATCGCAGCAATGCTCACAGTCGTAGGTTATTCTATAAATAACACGATCGTTATCTTTGATAGAGTTCGTGAAAATTCAAAGGCGAGAAGAAGATCTGAATCGATCACAGCTATGGTAAACAGAAGTATAGCTGAAACAATGGGAAGAACTGTTAACTCAACAGTTACAACTCTTATTACGATCGTATTGATCTATATAATCGGTGTTACATCGATAAAGCAGTTCGCTTTACCGCTTATCATCGGTATTATTATCGGTGCGTATACATCAATATTCCTTGCAAGCACATTCTGGGCTGCATGGAAAGAGCATGAGGCAGCTGCAAAGGCTGAGCTTGCCGCAGCAAAGCGCGCTGAAAAGAAAAATAAGTAATTAAAGATAAATTAATAGCACCGGATAATAAATGTTTTCCGGTGCTGTTTTTTTACTCTTTTATCACTTTCCACTCGTTCTTTAATCTTTCAAGAGAATACGCCGCGTTTGCCGGACTTGTCGAAGGCAGGCACTGAGCTTCAATATGCGTGACAGGCTCAATATATTTTTTGTAAAGCTTAAAAGACGTCTTACCATTACAAAATATTTTGCTTATATTTGACTCATTTATTAAAAATAATATGTCATTAGGCTCTACATTTTTTATGGAGCTGTCACCTGAACCTATTATATCACATTTAGCTATAACATCCCATACAGCTATTTTATTTTCAAGAAGCATTCTTTTCTTTTCCTCGATCGTTTCCGGTTTCCCGCATTCCAAAATACTGCTCAAAAGCGTCCAAAACCTGTTCTGCGGGTGTCCGTAGAAAAAACCAGTCTCGCGTGATTTGACTGACGGAAAGCTTCCTAAGATCAATATGCTCGACTCCCTGTCATAAACAGGCGCTATATTATGATATTCCACTGATCACACCTTCTTTCCTTATCATTTTACACAATTATTATATTTCCTATTTGTATGTAATTCACATTGTATACCCCTTTACATCTATATATCAATATGGTATAATTATAGTATGTTGCAGTGTTATAAACTAACTGCAGATTATACAAAAGGGGAAGGAAAAATGCAGAATAAAAACATAATTATAGTATTAATAGTTTGTATAGCCGCTGTACTGCTGGCTGTAATTGTTGGAATGTTCACGTTTATAATGTATACACGTTCATCAAAAAGCGTCGCTCAGGCGAGCGAGACGCCAATAACGATGACCGCCTCGCCTACAGAGGCTGTATCTACACCCGCTCCGCCAAGCACGCTGTACGTTACAAATGTAAGCAACAGTATTTATCTCAGACAGACTCCTGATGATAACGGAACGATACTTACAACTATTCCGTTAGGTACTGCTGTTGAAATGATAAATAACGAAAACAACGGTTTTACACGCATTAAATATAATAACATCGAGGGATATTCTAAAACAGAATATCTTACAGCTGATCCCGCCGCCGCAAATCAGGTCCCGGCAAATCAGGCTCCATCAAATCCACAATATCCTTCATCATCGCTTACAGCTATAGTTGATACGATGTATGTTACTAATGTAAAAAATTCCATTTATCTAAGAGAGGGTGGATCTGATAATGCTGGTATCATCACAACTATCCCTCTCGGCGCATCAGTCGGTTATATAGCTGACTTAGGCAACGGATTTTATAAAGTTTCTTACAATGGCCAAATGGGTTATTCAAAGGCGCAATATCTCACTACACGCTCTCCGTATTCATCATACTATGACGGTAATACTTACATGAGAGTTACAGGTGTAAAAAACTCTATATATTTAAGACGCACACCATCAGCGCAATCTGATAATATTTGCGAAATACCTGTGGGCGCTCGAGTTGTTTACATAAGCAGATACAACGATTCGTTCTATAAGATAAGCTACGGCGGAAGCGTTGGATACGCAACCGCGCAGTATCTCACATTCGAGTAAAACTGATCATATAAATAGGCTGCCGCAAATGAGTATTAACAAATCTCATTTGCGCAGCCTTTTGTTTTATTCTGCTATTTCCTTTTCAAGCTTTATATTGTCATAATACAATACACCACTAGCAGTTCTCATGAATTTTATCTGTTTTAATTCTCTTGCTCTTCCCTCTGTAAAACAACCGTCACAGTCTATAACAGGTGTGGCTGATGATATGTCAAGTGACTCATTGTACTGATCACCGTGATCATAATATTTTACATTTACCAGTCCATTATCAAGATCGCCCTCAATAACAACTCTGTACCATTTTCCACTTTCCAAGGCTAAATCAGACAGCATAACAGCGTCAGTGTCTATATTAGCAGAATTCTGTGTCGCGCCTACAAGATCAGCTGTCTTTGTCACATAAACCATATCTTCCATATCCATCATATGGAAAAATGCGTTTTCATTGCCCATAGCTGATGCCTGACCTGTTTCTGTTGAATACTCATGCGCAGCGTTATCAAGATACGTTCTGAAATATCTTCCGTATGTCTGACCATCTTTCATAACGAGAAAATCATACTGAAGTCTAAAACATCCCGATGTTATCGCATCATCAAGAACATACTGTACGGCCTTGTTTTCGAGCTTTAATTTTGATGTGGTATTTCCTGCCACATCATCTGTATTTTCTGTCGCAGTTGAGCCTAAAGTACCGTCAGACGACACGATCCATTTATTAGTTTCAGGCGCGTCAGCCATAAGGAATGACTCGCTGTCTGAAAAAACCTCGCCATATGTAACGTCAGGATCTATAGTAGCGCCCGGCGCAGCTGTCGGAGCAGCTGTAGGAGGCTCAGTCGGCATAGCTGTCGGAGCAGCTGTAGGTGATTGCGTCGGTAAAGCAGTTGGGGCAGCCGTAGCTGCCTCAACCTTAATCAAAATTGGTTTCATACCGTCTAACGAATCCCATGCAAATACTTTTTCATTTGCATTCTCGCTCTTTATTACAGGATCTCCCGCCTCTACTGTCTGTGTTGTCAAAGACTTAAGCGTACCATCTTCGTTATATACAGCGATAATAGCAATACCGCTTTCGCCATATGTTTCATATGTTGCAGGCGGATCTGTTGGATTTTCTTCCGGTGGATCTGTTGGTTCTTCATATTCCTTATATACAGTAACTTTCAGATCCTTTATCTTTGTTTCGCTGTTATTAACAATATCGAGCAACTCAATTCCGTTAGGAGATTCAAGACCTGTGTCAAGATATGAGATACCCTCTTGCTGTGTCAATACCGCGCCTGTTGAATCTGCTATAACAAAATCAATAGTCTTTGCCGCGGCATTAACTGTAAGCTTTGTATGCACATACTGATCTCTTGCCGCCGGTATTCCATACAATGACTTATCCTCATTTACAGCATAACTGTTGCCGTCAACAACGCCCTGAACAAATGCCACTCCAACCTTATCATAACCGTTCTTATTTGATGTTCCCGGTCTCTGTGATATATCACAGAGCGCAACTCTCGCTCTCGATCCGCTTGTAAGATATGAGTCGTATTCAACAATATATTCATCATATCCGTCTATATACTCGCTAAGATCACAATATGCCGTACCGCGTCCGTTATTCGCGTTTGAAGCAGCTGTAAACGTTATCTCGTTACCTTCAACAGATACTGTCATTCTCTCTTTCGCCTCAAAAGCTGTTGTTGTATTCACAATCGCAACAGGTGTTGGAGACGGAGTCGGAGCCTGTGACGGAGCCTCTGTCGGCGGCTGTGTCGGAGACGAAGTAGATGTAGGTCCTACTGTCGGCTTTGGCTCAGCTGTCGGAGGCAGTGTCTGATCCGGTCCAGGATATATGTATGATGTAATATCCAAATTATTGATATATGTCTTATTGTCATTTATTGTATTAAGCATCTCTATGCCATTAGGCGCTTCAAGATTCGAATCAAGATATGAAACGTTATTACCCGATGCCAATACCTTTCCGCTGTTATCTGTTATTTCAAAATCGTATGTTTTAGCCAATGCGTTTACAGTTATCTTTGTATGAACATACTGATCTCTCGCATCAGCAATATTATATGCGTCCTTGTTCTCATTTATAGTATAGCTGCTGCCATCAACAACGCCCTGAACAAATGCCACTCCCGTGGTATTATAGCCGTTCTTATTTGAATCAGCCGGACGCTGTGATATATCACACAAAGCGATCCTTGCTCTTGATGAGCTTGGAAGCATCGAATCATATTCAATAGTATATCTGCTCTCGCCCTCAATATACTCACTCAGATCGCAGTATGCTGAACCGCGTGCATTATTTGCGTTTGACGCAGTTGTAAACTCAACTAATGTTCCGTTAACAGAAACGCTCATTCTTTCGCCTTCATCAAACTCATTTGACCAGTTGTAAACAGGAACCTCTGTTGGAGTAAGTGTAGGCTGAACATCATCCATACCTCCGCCCTGAAGCTCTGTTCTGACATACGAAACATTCGAAAGTGATGGTGACGCTGTAATTGTTCCTGAACCGTTTACTTCTGTGAAGAACTTAAACTCGCCGAAGCTTGTTCCGTTAAGATCAAACTGTCTTTCAGCTCTGCCTGTTTCCACCCAGTCGCCATCACAGCCCAGCATCGTAACATAGCACTTGTCTTCATCGTAATTGAACTCAACAGTGATGCTAATTCTCTTTGAGCTTCCCTGTATCGTTCCCATATTTCCGTCTGTTGTCCAAGCGCTCTCTACATTTTCAGCACCGTTTCCGAGTATAGTCGCAGTCATAGCGCCTGCTCCGCCGCTGCCATTGTTTCCATATGGCTGAGTTAACGTGAGCAGATTGTTACCCTCATCATCAAGCATACTCATTTTCAATGAGTACTCATGACCTGCCCAGTTCCAATTCGCGCCATCGATTCTCTGACCGCCTGTGGTCACTCTGAATGAGAATGTGGCCTTATTATCACTGTATGAGGCAAAGGTCTTTGATACTACTGCTCCTCCAACGGAGTTATTCTGCTTTATTGACGCGCTGTTAGCGGTCGTGCTTATTGATGTATTGGAATCTTCGCCTTCCTTACTGAAAGCGTCACTTCCTGTTTCATCAGTTATTAAGAATGGATATACCTTTACGAAACATTCCGCCTTGTAGCCGCCGTCAGCAGTTTCAGCTGTTACTATAGCTGCGCCTTGCATAACACCCGTCAGAACACCGTTCTGATCAACCTTAACTACAGCAGTGTTTCCACTCGACCATTTGATAGTCTTATCTGTCGCATTATCAGGCAAAGCTTCCGCTGTAAGAGTCTTGCTGTAGCCTATTCCTACCTCTATCTCTTTATCTGAAAGCTCTATTCCCGTTACAGGATTTGAATATACATTTACCTTACATTCAGCAGTATATCCGCCGTCTCTCGTCTTAGCAGTTATTGTTGCCGTACCGTTTGAAACACCTGTGATTATACCGTTTGATATAGTTGCAACTTCAGGATTTGACGATGTCCATGTGACACCCTTCTTTGTTGCCTCTGCCGGCTGTATGTTAGCCTGTATTCTTGTTGTTTTTGTTCTCTCAAGATTTATTTCACTCTCTGACAGCGTAACACCGGTTACAGGTATTGAATCGACCTCGTAAACTACGTTAGTAAACTTTGTTGTCGGCGCGAGATAATTCATTGTATTTGTGCCGTCTGTTGCCAAAGCTGCCGAACCAACATAATAACTCGTATGCGGCGGCTGATTGTAGCCTACATTCTGCCATGCGATAGCGCATCTGTACTGAGCGTCATGCATAAGTGTCGTAAGACGATAATCTGTAGGTATCGTTGATGTGAATATTCTGAGATATGCCTGCTCTGTTGCTGATGCCTTATTCACAGCCATTATTATTTCTTCTCGCCAGTCACCCCATATATCAGCTGAAAGACAAGGAGTATATTTTGTAAAGTTATTTGAAGATGATCCTGTCAGACTATATCCGTCGCCACTGTAAAAACGTCTTGTTATACCTGTATCGGCATGATATTTTGCAACGATCGTGTCGTCCAATAATTCTCTGCCGAGATCATCGTCCCAGAACACGAGGAAGTTGCACATCGAACGTGAGCTTGCGCTTGGTTTTGCAGCAACTTCGTTTCCTGCCAGATCAAACGCGTTTGCATGGCTTGATGACCACGCAAGAGCAAGACCTGTGTCAGGATGTTCTTTTGCATACTCATCATCTATATTATCCATTACACCACGGCCTGTATCGTCCGAAGCGCTCTTGGTCCAAATGCTCTGTCCTGTTGCTGCAACACGGAAGTTTGCGCCGTATTGCGGCTTATCTTCTTTAACAGAAAAAACTTCCTGTATTCCGTCATTATTAAAGTCATTTACATGAAGCGCGTCACCATGGCCATGACCTGTATTGCCTATAGCCTTGCTTCCGTCATGATCGAGGACAGCTGAACCGTAAACGATCTCGTCAAATCCATCATTATCTACATCAGCTATAGACAAGTTATGGTTGCCCTGTCCATACATATTATCGCTTGACGCTGACGAAGCGTTATGCTCCCACTCAAGATACATCTCATTTCCGTCCCATGAGTATGCTCTTATGACCGCCTTATTATAATATCCGCGGCACGCGATATAGCTTGGGTGTACTCCATCGAGATATGCAACACCAGCGAGATAACGGTATGCTCTGTTTGCCTTGGAATCACCCCACTCTGAACCATTCTCGTTCGCTCCAAGAGGTATTGCATCTGTTGTGTACAATGCGGCACCTGTTTCACCGTCAAATATCGTATAATATTCAGGGCCGACATTCTTTCCGCGGCTGCTTAAAAATACAGCTGTATTATCTACATTTCTTATCTCGTCCGTATCGCCCACTTCTGAAACATAATGTCCTGTGCCGTCTATAGTACCCGGAGCAGTAGTCATAGCTATCTCCGACTTTCCGTCACCGTCAAAGTCGTATACTATAAACTGTGTATAGTGAGCGCCCGCTGTTACATTCTGACCAAGATCTATACGCCACATATATCCGTCATTATCAGGATCTATTTCATATCCGTCTATATACACACGGCCTGTATAGCCGTTGCTCGCGCTGTCTTTAGAATCATATGGATCCCACTTCAATACGATCTCATATTCGCCGTCACCGTCAAGGTCACCTACACTCGCGTCATTTGCGCCGCCTTCACGGTCGCCTGTGCTGTAATAAAGCGACTCACCGCCGCCTACCTTTCTTGAAGGATCAGGGCGTGATATAGGTATGTCAACATATGTATATGAGTTTATCTCACTATTTCCATTTCCTACTTCGCTTCCTTTTGCGCCATAGCTCGTAAAAGGTTTTACCGCTTTTTCTGCCGCAACCTCTGACTGTGAAGCGCCCGCCTTTACAACCTTATAGCTGTATGACGTTGTTCCCGTAGTATCAATATAGTTGGTCGCATCGTGCGCGCCGGTAGTATGGATCTTCGTAAACGTTGTTCCGTTGGTGCTTCTGTAAATATCAAAAGCCTGATTTGTAAGGCTTTCTGTTCCAAGCAGTCTCCAGCTCAGATATACACCGTCTTCACCTTTTAAAACATTACGGTTATCAACAGCTCTGTATGAAGCTATAAGACCTCTGTCCAAATCCTCCATCAATCTCTGTTTTTCCTGGTACTGAGGTACTTTTGCTTCCGCAGCCGCTACTCCGGCTGTTGTCGGCATCGCCGCTGTTACAGGCAGCATAGCCGCCGCAAGCACGACGCTTATAAACTTTCTTTTCATTTCTCTCTCCCTCTCTTTATAAAATACATGAAATAAGATCATAATACATACGCACAGCATATAGATCATATCATATATTAATTGTATAACATTTTTTTATTTCTTGCAATATAAAAATAAGAGTGATTGTATTTTTAGTTGACAAATTTACATCAATGTTTTTGTGCATTTTTACCATACGATTTTATTTTACACGCTGACAGATGTAGAGAAATCAGCTCTAATTTCACGAAAACAAGTTGATACGTTAGAATTTGTTTACATTTATAATTATATGTGTTATAATTTATAAATAAAAAACAAAGAGGTAGTTATTATGCCGGATATCAACAAAAAAATACGAATAATCCGCAGCAACAGAAAAACGCTCGCTATAGAGATAACATCAAAACAGGAAATACTCGTCCGTTCTCCTTACAGCATAGATGATGAATATATATATTCCTTTATTTCAAAAAAAAGAGCATGGATAGAAAAGCATCTGAAAGATCCAAAATACAGCCAGCAAGATACAGAAGATATTGCATTCCTGTCATCTGAAGATATAAAACAGCTTGCAGACAGAGCGCTCAATTATATACCTGAGCGCGTAAAGCACTTCGCGGCTGCCGCTGATGTTACATATAACAAAATAACGATCCGTAATCAAAAAACGCGTTGGGGCAGCTGTTCCTCAAAAGGAAACCTCAATTTTAACTGTCTGCTTATGCTGACACCGCCTGACGTCATAGATTACGTTGTCGTTCATGAGCTTTGCCACAGGAAGGAAATGAACCATTCTAAAAAGTTTTGGAATGAAGTCAGAAAAATATTGCCCGAATATAAAAGATCCCAGCAATGGCTTAAAGATAATGGTATCAGCATCATACGACGCATGACAGGCTAAAAGCAGTATATTTGTAATTTATGCCATAAAAATATATTTACTGCCGCTCTAAGCGGTATTATATTTGTAGGCTGTGTGTAGGCTGTGCGTAGGCTATATGTGATATTTTGTATAGTCTATTGTGCAAAATGGCAATAGAAAACACCGTACTTCTTGATGAAATACGGTGTTTCCTGAAATGGGTGCGGGGACCGGACTTGAACCAGCGACCTCAAGGTTATGAGCCTTGCGAGCTACCAACTGCTCTACCCCGCTATATTTAATTATCTTCCCTGACAACATAGAGTATTATAGCATAATGGTGTCTATTTGTCAATACTTTTTTTAATTTTTTTAATTTATATTTGTTTTTTAAAGAAATCAATAGACTTTTTACTATATATATGATATAATTTTGTTAATATATACAAACAGAGGTAAAAAGTTTGAATAAAAACCGCCCATCTCGCGCGGGAGCGCTCACTCGCGTACACAAAGTACAGCCTCGTTCACTATCTCGCACGATCTGAACAGTTTTAATTCAAACTTGGTTTTGTGAAAGGAATTAATGATCATAAATTATGAATACAAAGCAGGAAATAATAGATTATTGTCTGACGCTTGCCGGAGCATATGAGGACTATCCTTTTAATGATCCCAACTGGACACTTATACGGCACAAGGGAAACAACAAGACCTTTGCCTTTATATTTTATCATAAGGATAAGATATGGATAAATATAAAGGGCAAACCCGACTGGAACGAATTTAACCGTAAATGTTTCTCTTTTGTTGTGCCTGCATATCATATGAATAAAACTCATTGGAATTCTATAATCATTAGTGACAATACTCCCGATGATGTTGTAAAAGGGCTGATACGGGAGAGCTACGAGCTGACAAAACCTAAGAAAAAGCAACAATAGTTTATATTATAAGATCATTTTTATTATTGAAAATCATTCCTCTGTGTGATATACTTAATTTAACAAATTATATAAGGTAAGGTGTAAAGAAATGGAAAACAAAAAAATCACTCCAAATGAAAAAGAGATAAACAAGCCGGCTTCCGAATCAACAAAAGAGCCATTATATGACTGCTGGCCTGAGGAAGGCGTAAAGGACATACTTGATTATATAGAAGAGCAGGGCGTTTATATAAGAGAATGACATTTTAAATAAACACATTATATATATGAAAGGATGCGATAAAAGGTGGTCACTAAAGTCAATACAGTAGCTCTTTCAGGGCTTGATGGTTTTATAGTTGAGGTACAGACAGATATCTCAAACGGCATGATAGGTATGAATATGTCAGGTTTGCCCGACGCGGCGGTACGCGAGGCGGCAGAACGCGCAAAGGCCTCTATCAGAAACTGCGGATGCGAATACCCAAGGAAACGGATATCTATAAATTTAGCTCCGGCGTCTATGAAAAAAGAGGGATCCGGATTCGACCTCGCTATAACAGTTTCAATTCTTGCCGCTTCAGGACAGCTAAATATTTCAGACAATGAAAAAACGGTATTTATCGGTGAGCTTGCGCTTGACGGAACAGTGCTGCCTGTTCACGGTATGCTCCCTATGGTAATTTCCGCTTACGAAAACGGACTTACAAAGTTTTTTGTACCGGCTGAAAATGCCAATGAAGCCGCGGTAATAAGCGGCACGGAAATATATCCTGTAAAAAATCTTGCCGATATCATAAATCATTTTGACGGATATGACCAGATACCTGTTCTTCATATAGATCCGTCACTTTTAAAGACCACCATTATAAATTCATCGCTTGATATGCTCGAGGTAAAAGGGCAGGAACAGGCAAAGCGCGCCATGGAAATAGCTGCGAGCGGGGCACACAACGTTCTTATGACCGGGCCCGCCGGCACAGGCAAGTCAATGCTCGCTAAAAGAATGAGCACGATCCTGCCGGATATGACATTTGAAGAAATGCTTGAAGTCACAAAGCTTCATTCCATAGCCGGAGCGCTGCCTAAAAATACGCCTCTCATAACATCACGTCCATTCCGCAGTCCGCATCATACAGTTTCAGCTAACGCGCTTTCGGGCGGCGGAGCTATACCGCGTCCGGGCGAGCTTTCACTCGCTCACAGAGGTGTACTGTTTCTTGATGAACTGCCTGAATTCCGCCGTGACGCGCTTGAAACGCTGCGTCAGCCGCTTGAGGACGGAATCATAACGATATCAAGAGTTAACGCTACATATTCGTATCCATGTAATATCACTCTTGTAGTGGCTATGAATCCATGTCCATGCGGAAATTACGGCAACCCCAAAAGGACGTGTACCTGCACTCCGTCGCAGATACACCGCTACAGATCAAGGATCTCCGGCCCTTTGATGGATAGAATAGACATACAGCTTGAAATACCAAGCGTGAGCTATGAGGATCTTTCCCGACTGCCCGACGGAGAAACGAGCGCCAAGATCCGTGAAAGAGTAAACAAAGCACGCAAGATACAGCTTGAAAGATACAAGGAATACGGGATAACATCAAATTCTGAGCTTTCAGCCGGAATGCTTGATAAATTCTGCGCGCTTGGAAAAAATGAAAATGCACTTATGAAGGCGGCATTTGAAAAGCTTGGTCTCAGCGCCAGAGCGCACAGCAAAATACTGAAAGTAGCGCGCACAATAGCCGATCTCGCCGGAAGTGACGATATAAAAACTGAACATATAGCCGAAGCTATACAATACAGGAATTTTGACAGGAAATTATAAAAAGGGCTGTAGCAAAACTCACCGAGTTTTGCTACAGCCTCTTTTATTTACACACAAATACAAGCCGCTCGCTTTTCTTTGTTGGAGCGTCAAAAGAAAGCTCATCATAAACTCTAATATTGCTAAACCCTGCCTCTTTGAGCAATGCTCTCAGCTCTCTTTCAGAGTACGCTCTTTGGAGATGGCGTACCTCAAAGCGCTCATACATATCGCCTTGTTCAACAAAGAAATTAAGATACATATCAGAAATATTATATCTTTCAATATATCTGTTCTGCCATGAGTAGAATATATCT
>CALXSW010000264.1 GCA_944391255.1 uncultured Clostridia bacterium
CGGGACACGCTCTGGGTATGGTTTCGGACGACGGGGCGGAGCTGCTTATCCATATAGGGATAAACACATCGTCATTAAGTGAAAATGCGTTTAGAGTATATGTGAAAGACGGTGAAAAGGTCAGGAGCGGACAGATACTGATAGATTTTGACGCAGAGATAATAAAAAGGAATGGGTGTGATCCTGCAACAATGATAATAATTTCAAATAGTGATGATTATAGCGAGATTGTTATATCGGGATCCGATAAGATCAAAGCCGGAGAACGGTTGATAAAGTTAAAAAAATAATATGTGATTTTGGGCGGCTGACGCAGGATTTTTGTAACAGCCGCTCATTTTATTTTCCCTTTGCTCACCGCAAACGTATGGCGTTGTTACGGTAATATGTTTTATCAATATTTCTAACATAAATAAATATAAAAATCGATCCATGTATATCGGCAAAAACTATAAATAAGCTATAGATTATATAGATAAAACACCGAAAAAATAGCAGCGGATAGCAAAATAATAAATTCTATCCATAAAGGACTTGAAAAAAGTTAATGAGTATGGTAAAATATATAGTATAAAATATTTTAGGAGGACTGAGTCAAATGATAAAGAAAGAACAGGTTTTAAACCAGCTTATGGACTGTGGTCTTGTTGCGGTTGTCCGCGCAAATACCGCTGAAGAAGCTATTAAAATATGCGATGCATGTCTTGCAGGCGGATGCACAGGTATCGAGCTTACATTTACAGTACCTGGCGCTGATAAGGTAATCGCAGCATTGGCTGAGAAGTATCCGAACGGCGAAATGATGCTTGGAGCAGGCACAGTGCTTGACCCTGAAACAGCTCGTGCCGCTATTCTTGCGGGAGCTAACTTCATCGTATCACCGGCATTCAACGCTGATACAGCAAAGCTTTGTAACCGTTACAGAGTTCCTTATATGCCAGGCTGCGCAACAATTACAGAGGTTATCACTGCAATGGAAGCAGGCGCTGATATTGTAAAGATATTCCCAGCTGATTTGTTCGGACCTACAATTATAAAGGATATTAAGGGACCTCTTCCGCAGGCACAGATGATGCCTACAGGCGGCGTTGACGCAGACAACGTAGCTGAATGGATAAAGGCAGGCGTTGTTGCAGTAGGCGCAGGTTCATCACTCACAAAGGGTGCTAAGACAGGCGATTACGCTGCAATAACAGAAACAGCTAAGAAGTTTATCGCAAACATTCAGGCAGCTCGCGCAGAGCTTAAGAAATAATAGTTAATTATTTTAGATCAAAAATAATAAGATTCTTACCAGTTCAGTTTTAAAGGAGAAAAAATATAATGGCAAAAGTAGTAACAATGGGTGAAATCATGTTGAGATTGTCAACACCTGGTAATCAGAAGTATATTCAGGCTACACAGTTCGACATCAACTATGGCGGCGGTGAGGCAAACGTTGCAGTATCGCTTGCAAATTATGGTCATGACGCAGAATTCGTAACAAAGGTTCCGTCAAATCCTATCGGTGAATGCGCTGTTGCAGCTTTGAGAAAGTACGGCGTTGAAACAAAGAATATCGCAAAGGGCGGCGACAGACTCGGAATATATTTCCTTGAAACAGGCGCTTCAATGAGAGCATCAAACGTTACATACGATAGAGCAAATTCATCGATCGCAACAGCTACAGCTGATGATTTCGATTTCGATAAGATCTTTGAAGGTGCTGATTGGTTCCACTTCACAGGTATCACACCGGCAGTTTCAGACGCTGCCGCAGAGCTTACAGAAATGGCTTGTAAGGCTGCAAAGGCTCACGGCGTAACAGTTTCATGTGACCTTAACTTCAGAAAGAAGCTTTGGTCATCAGAAAAGGCTCAGAAGGTTATGTCAAACCTTATGCAGTATGTTGATGTATGTATCGGAAACGAAGAGGACGCTGATAAGGTTCTCGGATTCAAGCCTGCTGATACAGACGTAACAAGCGGTGAACTCAATCTTGCAGGATATGAAAGCATATTCAAGCAGATGGTTGAGAAATTCGGATTCAAGTATGTTATATCATCATTGAGAGTTTCACACTCAGCTTCAGACAACGGTTGGTCAGCATGTATCTACAATGGTGAAACAGGTGAATTCTATCACTCAAGAGAATACAGAATCAGTCCTATAGTTGACCGTGTAGGCGGCGGCGACAGCTTTGCAGGTGGTACGATCTGCGGTTTCGTTGATGGAAAGAACTTCAAGGACGCTCTCGAATTTGGTGTTGCTGCATCAGCTTTGAAGCACACAATCCCTGGTGACTTTAACCTTGTTACAAGAGCGGAAGTAGACGCTCTCGTTGGCGGCGACGGTTCAGGTCGTGTACAGAGATAATTGAAAAGATATATAAGGACCGTGTTCATAAGAATGCGGTTCTTTTTTTGCAAAAAAAGAGGCTGTAAAACTCAGCGAGTTTACAGCCCCTCAAAAACATATTATTCGACCTCATCAACGATCATTCTGTTTACAGCGCTTATAAGAGCGTAGATTGAAGCGGTGTTGATATTTTCATGAACACCAACGCCCCAGAACACCTTTTCGTCATCATTATATTTGATAGCGATATATGTTGCCGCCTTAGATGATGATGAACGCTCAAGCGCATGCTCAGTATATGCGCATATTTCAAAGTCAAGATCAAAGAACTTTCTGAGTCCGGCGCAGAGCGCGTCAAGCGGACCGTTTCCGTGTCCTTCTATCATTGAGATCGTTCCCTTATAACCAATAGTAGCAGTAACTGTTGTAGAAGCTTCGTCGTTATTTGACTTGTATGAATATATCTTTATAGGCTCTACGATATTTATGTACATATTCTTGAACGCGTCATGTATTTCCTCGTTTTCAAGAACAGTGTGCTTTGCATCTGAAAGATCGTTTATCACAGCTGAAAATTCAGGAAGCATAGCTTTCGGGATCGTGTAGCCGTATTTGTTTTCCATAACATAGCTTACGCCGCCCTTTCCCGACTGGCTGTTTATCATGATAGGCTCGTATTTTCTGCCTATATCGGAAGGATCTATCGTAAGATACGGATTAGCCCATTTAGCGTCAGGCATATTTTCAAAGTAGTCAAAGCTCTTCTTTATAGCGTCCTGATGGCTGCCTGAGAAAGCTACATACGCCATGTCGCCGGCATATGGATGACGTGAATGGATAGGTATTTTATTGCACTTTTCAAATACAGCTATCGCCTCGTCTATATTGCTGAGGTCAAGTCCCGGATCTATTCCCTGTGAGAACATATTAAGGGCAACTGTAACAAGGTCAGTATTTCCTGTTCTCTCACCGTTTCCGAAGAGCGTTCCCTCAACTCTGTCAGCGCCGGCAAGCAGCGCGAGCTCTGATGAGGCAACGCCTGTGCCGCGGTCGTTGTGCGCGTGAACGCTTATTATAAGGCTGTCGCGGTTATTGAGATGCTTGCACATATATTCTATCTGGTCAGCGTATACATTAGCTGTTGCAACCTCTATAGTAGACGGGAGGTTTACTATGAGTTTCTTTTCAGGAGTCGGCTTAAGCACCTCAGCTACAGCGTTTACTACCTCAACGGCATACTCAGGCTCTGTGCATGTAAAGCTTTCCGGTGAATATTCATATCTTATATTTCCGTCAAGCTGGCTTTCAACAAGCTCTTTAACGAGCTTTGCGCCCTCTACCGCGATCTGCTTTATCTCTTCCTTGTCCTTTTTGAAAACGATAGCTCTCTGCACTGTCGATGTGGAGTTATACAAATGAACTATAGCGTTTTTAGCGCCTTTAAGAGCCTCTATAGTTTTAGATATTATATGCTCTCTCGCCTGTGTGAGAACCTGGATAGAAACATCGTCAGGAATTCTGTTTTCATCGATAAGTCTGCGTATAAAGTCGAACTCTGTGCCTGATGCGGCAGGGAAACCGACTTCTATCTCTTTGAAACCGAGCTTTACGAGGTACTCAAAAAACTCTATCTTTTCATCGATCGTCATAGGCGAATATAAAGCCTGGTTACCGTCGCGCAGGTCGACGCTGCACCATATTGGCGCGTGTGTGATGATCTTATCGCACCATTCGCGGTTTTCAAGATGAACCGGATGATACATACGCTGATACTTCTGATAATTCATAATACTTCTCCTTAATCTCTATAATCAACATCTGAGTTTGTCACAAATTAATCAAAATACAAAAAAATCGAACCATGTGGTTCGACATTCCCGCAAACATGCGGATAAAACTGAAGACCACATTGTCGATTCAGCTTAGCATTAGTAGATTTAGTTGTGCCTGAAATGATACTTTCATATTAAGCACTCCCCCAATAAATTTATTAACTGTATTTTACAATAAAACTTTAAATTTGTCAATGTTTTTTAATAAACTTATTTATTTTTGTATATTTGAAATAAAAAAACTGAATAAATGAAAAATTATTGTGCAACAAAAAAAGAAGCGTCTTAAAATATATAAAAATTATCATATATTTTTGCGATCTGCTTGAAATAAAAGGGAATTTGTAGTAGAATAGACGTATAGACAAAAAGTCAATTAATTTTGAAAGGAATGAACTGAAACATGAAACAAATCTCAACAGACAAGGCTCCGGCAGCGATCGGACCATATTCACAGGCAATAAAGGTCGGCAATCTTCTTTTTTGTTCAGGGCAGGTGCCTATAATTCCGGCTACAGGCGAAATTCCGGAGGGAGTTGAAGCGCAGGCGGAGCAGGCCCTTACTAACGTGAAGAACCTTATCGAGTCAGCAGGCGCTAAGATCGACAATGTTGTAAAGACAACTGTATTCATAAAGGATATGAACGATTTCGGTAAGATAAACGAAATATATGCAAAATATTTTACTGAGCCGTATCCGGCGCGCTCATGCGTTGAGGTTGCAAGACTTCCTAAAGATGTGCTTCTTGAGGTAGAAGCTATAGTAGAATTATAATATATGATAAGTATCTGTCGTGGTGATCTATGGCAGATACTTGTTTTATATATCCTGTATATTAAAAATACGCCGCGGAGTATATTTCCTATTGACAAGATAGGAAATAGATGCTATAATACTATAAAAATAGTAGGAAATGGGGCGTAACTAATGAAAAGAAAATACAGATTTGAGACAATGCAGCTTCATGCCGGTCAGGAGCAGCCTGATCCGGCGACAGATTCAAGAGCTGTGCCTATCTATGCGACCACGTCGTATGTGTTTAAGGACAGCGCAGTGGCATCGCGCAGATTTGCGCTTGAAGAGAGCGGCAATATATATACACGGCTGATGAACCCGACATCGTCTGTGTTTGAGGAGAGAATGGCGGCGCTTGAGGGCGGAGCAGCGGCTCTTGCGGTGGCTTCGGGAAGCGCGGCTATAACGTATGCGATACAGAATATAGCTAAAGCCGGAGATCATGTGGTGTCGTCTTCAAATTTGTATGGCGGAACGTATAATCTTCTTGCGAACACTTTGCCTGAGCAGGGGATAACGGCGTCTTTCTCTGCTCCTGATGATTATGAGCGGTTAGAAAATTCTATTTTGCCTAACACAAAGCTCATATATGCCGAGGTTTTGGGAAATCCTAATTCTGATATATTGAATATAGAGCGAGTATCGGAAATAGCGCATAAGCACGGTATACCGCTTATAGTCGATTCCACGTTTGCAACGCCGTATCTTATAAGACCGCTGGAGCATGGAGCGGATATAGTTGTTCATTCGGCTACAAAGTTTATAGGCGGACACGGCACGGTGCTTGGCGGTGTCGTTATAGACGGCGGAAAATTTGATTGGGCGTCATCAGATAAATTTCCGGGACTGTCAGCTCCGAATCCGTCGTATCATGGGATAGTGTTCACAGATGCCGCGGGAGCTTTAGCGTATATAACGAAGATGAGAACAACATTATTGCGAGATCAGGGAGCATCAATATCCCCGTTCAATTCATTTTTGCTGCTGCAGGGACTTGAAACTCTTTCTCTGAGAATGGACCGCCATGTTGAAAACGCGTTAAAGACAGTAGATTTTCTTAAGTCTCATCCGATGGTTGAAAAGGTAAATCATCCGTCATTGTCGTGTGGTGAGCAGAAAGAGCTTTATGAGAGGTATTTTACTAATGGCGCGGGATCGATATTCACATTTGAAATAAAGGGCGGAGCGGACGCTGCAAAGCGTTTTACGGAAAGTCTGGAGCTTTTCAGTCTGCTTGCGAACGTCGCCGACGCTAAATCGCTTGTAATACATCCGGCATCTACGACGCATTCACAGCTAAGCGAGAGTGAGCTTGCATCATGCGGTATAAAGCCGAATACGATAAGGCTTTCAATAGGAACAGAACATATAGATGATATAATAGAGGATCTGGAAAATGGATTCAATAAAATAAAATGAGGTGATAGATATGCTGTATAGATCAGTTGAGGAACTTATAGGAAAGACACCGCTCGTAGAGCTTTCAAAGCTTAAGAGCAAGCTTGGACTAAAGGCGAACATATACGCTAAAACGGAGCTTTTTAATCTGACAGGCAGTGTAAAGGACAGGGCTGCTAAATTCATGCTTGACGCCGCTGAAAGGGACGGTAAACTGAACAAGGATACCGTCATAATAGAGCCTACAAGCGGAAACACCGGCATAGGTCTTTCGGCGCTTGCGGCTGTAAGAGGCTACAGGATAATAATAGTAATGCCTGAAACGATGAGCATAGAACGCAGACTGCTAATGTCATCATACGGCGCTGAGCTTGTTCTTACAGACGGTTCAAAGGGAATGAAGGGCGCTATAGAAAAGGCTGAGGAATTAGCGTCACAGTACGAAAACAGCTTTATACCGGGACAGTTTGACAATAAAGCCAACGCGGAAGCACATTTCGCTACAACAGGACCTGAGATATATGAGGATCTTGACGGAAATGTTGATATGTTTATAGCCGGAGTCGGAACAGGCGGCACTATAACAGGAACGGGAAAATACCTTAAATCGAAAAAGAGCGATGTAAAGGTAATCGCCGTAGAGCCGTATGATTCGCCTGTGCTGTCAGAGGGCAGAGCCGGAGCGCATAAGATACAGGGAATAGGCGCGGGATTCGTTCCGTCGGTGCTTGACACGAGTGTGTATGACGAGATAAAGACTGTCACCACAGAGGAGGCTTTTGACGCGGCAAGAAAGCTCGCTAAGAGCGAGGGTATACTTAGCGGTATCTCATCGGGCGGAGCGCTGTCGGCGGCGATAAGCTATGCTATGAAGGATGAGAATGAGGGAAAGAACATAGTTGTGCTTTTGCCTGACACAGGTGAAAGATATCTTTCTACTCCTCTTTATCGCGAGGATCAATAAAAAAATCTGCATGGCGAATATTCGCCGTGCAGATTTTTTTTTAGCTTAATTTTATAGTCAGCTTCCATTTGAATTTGTTTTCGAGCTGTTCGCTCTCAGGAAGGTGAGGGCCGCAGCTGTTAGAGCCTATGCCCGCCTGCTTATAGTCAAGGCACAGAACTGTAGAGCCGCATTTTTCTATTTCAAAATTATGCTTTTTGTTCATGAGCTCTTCTTGTGTGTATTCAGATGTATTGAACATAAAGCTCTTTCCGAACGCCTCGATCGACGCTGAGCCTGATGAAACAGACAGATATTTACATCCGTAATGGCTGCTGTTTTCCTGTGGCTTTATATAATCCTCAAACTGTTCCTTTACCGTGCTGTCAAACAATCCGATATATGACGCTATATGCTTATCGCTGTAGCTCTCATAAGGGCCGTAACCGTAGTATCTGACATTCTTGTATGTGTCAGGCAGAAAAGCTCTTATGCCGAAACGCGGCAGGAACGGGAGCGGCTTATAAGGCTTGTTGTCGTTGAATACAGCCTTAACGCTCAATTTTATCACACCGTCATTTCTAACTACCCATTTTGCTTTGAGCTTTAATATTGAGCGCATTGAAACAGCCGTTATATTTATGTTTGTTTTGATCTTTATTCCGTCCTCTGTCGGGATCATTTCAGTTTCACGCGCTATCGGGATAATTCTCGCGTATCCGGCGTTTATCCAGCTGTTTATAACATTTCTGTCGTTATCTGTGCCGGCGCGCATTATATTCCATTGCATAGGCTTTTCTATGACGCTCTTTCCGTTAAATTCGAGGGCGTCCCATATGCCTGTAAGCTTATTGAAAACGTATTTGAAGTTTTCGCCGCTTATTGTTGCAGACGCTTCGTCATCGATATATGACAGAGGAACGGTACAGCAGTTTTCAGGGACATTAAATGGCTTTGCGCTCTGAAGCTTGATCTGATCAAATCCCATTTCCGTTCCTGACGATACGAGCGGCATATCTTTTTTCAGGATATATGTGAGCTTTATAAAGTATTCACCCTGTTCAAGCTCATCATACGGCAGCTCCGCTGAAACTGTCTCATGAGGCGCGGCAGGCGGAAGAACGATCTCGCCGTCGCATATCTTCTCTCCGTTTCTTGTTATTTCATATTTGACGTCATATAGTTCCGATATATCGGAAAAGTCAAGTCTGTTTTCGAAAGTGAGCTTTTTGCCTTCAAGCGCGGCGCGTATCGGGCGCAGAGCGTTTTTGTATTCTTTAAGCCCTGTATGAGGTGTTCTGTCCGGATATACAAGTCCGTCCATACAGAAATTCACATCGTGAACGACCTCGTTGAAGTCACCGCCGTAGAAATATTGCGCCTTTCCGTTTTTGCGTCCCATATATATGGCGTGATCGCACCATTCCCATACGAACGCGCCTACAAATCCGTCATATTTATCTATAAGATCGAGATAGTCATATATTCCGCCCGGACCGTTGCCCATAGCGTGCAGGAACTCGCACATCATATATGGTTTTTTATTGTTTTTATCGTTAAAATATTCTACGATGCTTGCCGGTGACGCGTACATTGTTGAGTAGACGTCAAGCATTGATGTATCATTCTTATGGACTAATGTTTCCCAAACAGCGCTCTCGTAGTGAGTCAGTCTTGTGCTGTCGTATTCCTTTACCCAGCGGCCGGCATTTTCAAAGTTCACGCCCATACCGCCCTCGTTTCCGAGTGACCACATTATAACGCATGTTCTGTTTATATCGCGTTTTACATTTCTCTGCACTCTGTCGAGAATAGCCTTTTTAAAGCGTGTATCGCCGGCAAGCAGGCCGAACGTCTCTTCCTGAGATCCGCCGTAAAAGCTTGTGACGCCGTGTATCTCTATATCTGATTCATCGCATACATAGAAGCCAAGCTCATCGCAAAGCTCTGTAAACCATGGCGCGTTAGGGTAGTGGCTCGTTCTTATGGCGTTTATATTATGCTGTTTCATTATGGTGAGATCCTTAAGAGCCTGCTGACGGCTTATAGTATAGCCTGTAACAGGATCGCTGTCATGGCGGTTAACGCCTTTGAGCTTGAATTTCTTTCCGTTAAGCAGCACGACGCCGTTTTCTATAGAAACCTCTCTCAATCCAATCTTCTGAACGATATATTCATCTCCGCATTTTATCAGCAGCGTGTAGAGATAAGGTGTTTCAGCTGTCCAGAGGTTTGGATTCGGAACTGTCAGCATAACTCTTGCTCCTGCCGCCTCATCGATAA
>CALXSW010000265.1 GCA_944391255.1 uncultured Clostridia bacterium
TCGGCGTATTTGCAATAAACGAAATGGGCAGATTCTACAGACATGTATTGATAGAAAAGAATTATCCGCATCACGGAGCTGTAGCATTCGGACATCATGCGCGCGCGTTGTACGAGGTATTCAAGTACATCGGAGTACCTGTTGACGAGATCGACTACAACCAGCCGGCAGGCGTAAGATACCCTGCTGAAAACCCGTGGGGTTAAAGAGTAAAATATAAAAAGCTCCTGATATGCTTTTATGCTTATCAGGAGTTTTTTGATTTTTAAACATGAAAGATCTTTACAGACGACATTGCAGATGAACCTGTTAGAATAAGTCTTTTATACGGATCTGCGCCGTTTGTGTTGTATGTTGTTTTTGAGTAATCAAATCTGTTGTTCAGTCTGTTTTCGACAGTCCAGCCACTGGGGATATATAATCTTACGCTTGAGCAGAGCGCGTTTACATATATTGTCGCCGTATCACCGCATATCTGGGAATCGGAAAAGTACACGTCTGTTTTTCCGAATTTGCATTCTATATATACCTTTTTAAGATCGTTTGATCTTATCGTTTTAGATGTGCTTAAAAAATTTGATTTTATAAATATAGTTTCGGCTGACGCGTCTGTCATCGGCTGAGCACCGATGTTCTGGTATGTCTGCCGTTTTGCGGGGAACATCATCGAACAGCCAATACTGAGAAACAGCGCCGCGACAAGCGCCGGAAACGGCACAAATTTTTCTATATGCAGCTCATCACCGAAAAGTATCGCGATTATTGCGAGAGGGAAGAATATTCCCCAGAAATCACGCAAGCGTATGCTCGATATTATAACAGGTATCAGAAGAAGTGATATTATGATATTCCACATCTTCACAGTTGCACAGAAATCTGTCTGATTGATCAGAACTGCCGCCGCGGCGGCGATGAAAAAAAGTCCGATAATAAAATTATTTCTTTTCATATATATACATTCCTTTCAGCTTTTCAATATCTCTATAGCTTTCATATATTTTTCTTTGCGTCTGATATCCTCCGGCGTTATCTCGTCAAGGCGCGTCAGATCAATGTTATGCGCAAGATCGGCAAGCTTTACCGCTCTTGCGATATCGTTGCTTTTCAGCGCGCGGATATATTCAAGATAAGGTATGGAACTGTCATGTGTCAGAAGTCTCAGAGCGTCTATGACGTTTTTTGGTATACCATTCGATGATAGGTTATCAAGCGTGATATCGCTGTCCTCAACGACGTCGTGCAGCAGAGCTGCTGCCGTGCTGTATTCGTCAGTCATGCTCTCCGCGACATGGAGCGGATGAAGAACGTAAGGAAGGCCAGATTTATCCAACTGATCTTTATGTGCCAAAAAACAGATCTTTATAGCGGTTTTGGTAAGCTTTGTGTATATCATAATTCACCTTTCGTTTAATACAGTTCAATATGTGATTACAGCCTTTTTTCTTATAAGCCGGAATTTCCTTTTTGATATATATGTGTATGCAAGCATAGAAAATCTCCCCTTTTGTCATATATACTATAGTCAGATTATATCATACATAATACTGTTTTTCAATAAAAAGTGAAATTTATTTACATAAAAAACGTTTATATAAAATAAAAGGTCTTTAAATTTAATGAATTATATGGTAGAATATTTATAGAAAATAAATTGCATCGCGCGATTTCGGGAGGATAATAAAAATGACAGAGCTTAGAATAAATGAGAATAAAAAAATATGCGAGATGAGTCCGCTGCTGTACGGCATATTTTTTGAAGATATAAATTACGGTGGTGACGGCGGTTTGTACGGAGAGCTTATAGCAAACAGAGCATTTGAGTATTATGACCGTGACGGAAAAAAGGATCTTCATAAAATGCGCTGGGAGCCTGAGGACAGGATAACTGTCACAGACAGCTGTCCGCTAAACGAATCTCAGCGGTATTCTGCTGTCATAAGCGGAGCTGTGCGAAATATGGGATATTGCGGCGAAGGATTTTCAACGCGAGCGGGAGAGGTGTTCAGATTTATGGTATACGCCGCGTCAGACAAACACGCGGAGCTTTCAGCGCGTATCGTAAACGGGAACGGCGAAGAGGTAGCACCCGCAAAAATAGATATAGACGGAGCGGAATGGAAAAAATACGAGCTGGAGCTGACATCGTGCGCCGACTGCAAAAACGCGTATATTGAGCTTGAGCCGCATGGATGCGATATCAGAATAGCGTTCACATCGCTGTTCAGCACTGATACATATAAGGGACGTAAAAATGGTATGCGCCGCGATCTGGCGGAGCTGCTTGCCGCGCTTAAGCCGTCGTTTATGCGTTTTCCGGGCGGCTGCATAGTGGAGGGCAGAAGCTTTGATAATATGTATAACTGGAAAGACACAGTAGGCGCTATAGAGGAGCGAAGAACTAACTGGAACAGATGGCAGATGGAGGAGTATCAGCAGGAGGGACGCGACTCGTCCGACTATTTCCAGTCATATGGGATAGGATTTTATGAGTATTTCCAATTTTGTGAGGATATAGGTGCAAAACCGATACCTGTAATAAACTGCGGCATGACATGCCAGTGGCACGAGGGACTTCTCGTCGACATGGACGAGCTTGACAAATGGATAAAAGACGTTGAGGATCTTATTGAATTTGCAAACGGATCACCTGAAACGAAATGGGGTGGTATAAGGGCGTCAATGGGACATCCTAAGCCGTTCGGACTTAAATATATAGGTATAGGAAACGAGCAGTGGGGAAATGAGTATTTTGAGAGATATGAG
>CALXSW010000266.1 GCA_944391255.1 uncultured Clostridia bacterium
ACCGCCGAGCGCTATAAGACAGCTCTGCATAGCAGACGGCATTACCTCCCTCTCCGAAGTCAAAAAAAGAATCTATTTTATGTCCCTGTTATTAGATGTATTTTTTTTGAACAGGGGTATTTTACTCCCATTACCTATATTTGTCAATCCCAGAATTATGCACAAAAAAATGCATATTGAAGCTGTGTTTTATATTGATTTGTCTGATCATAAGTTGATTTGTTTGAATGTAATAAGATATAACTGAAATCTTGACACATCATTCAATGAATGGTATAATATTTGGTAAAGGGTGGAATGCTAAAAAAGCGTAAAGGTCGTATTCGGCTCAAGGCTCATGAGGGCATTATACCGTAAATTCATGAGACTTCATGACAGCTTAGCGGAACTAACAGCGTTTTTAGAATGCTATAGGAGAAAGATCTATGAACAGAAAAGAAAAAATATTTGCATATATTTGCAGTAAATCGTATATACCTCTTAAATATGATGAGCTTGCGATGGTTCTTGATGTGCCGGCAGGCGATATGGGAGAGCTTTCAAAAATACTCGACACACTTGTTCGCGAGGGAAGAATATATAAGACTAAAAAAGGCAGATATTGCCCTGTGAACTCATCATCTGAATATGTAATAGGCACATTGAGATGTAATAAGGCGGCATTTGGATTTGTGCGCCCTGAGTTGGAAGAATTAGACGAAATATTTGTGTCAATAGAGAATCAGGGAAATGCCTATGACGGCGATAAGGTTCTTGTTAAGATAGATAAGCGTGACAATTCCCATGGTCATAAAGAAGGACATATTGAAAGCGTAATAGAGCGCGGCAATGATACAATAGTAGGTGTTATAACAAAATTCAGAAAAAAGACATACAGAGTATCAGCGGATCGAAAAGAATTTTTTGTTCAGGTAAGAATAAATCCAGCCGATATGAACGGCGCTGTTATAGGCGACAGAGTTGTTGTAAAGATAACACACTATAACGACAAAGGAAAACCAGTAGGAAAGGTTGACGCAGTACTCGGAAGAGCTGAGTCGGTGTTGAGCTATCTGAACGGGATTGCGGTTGAATATAATATAGCGTCTGCTTTTCCTGTTGAAGTGATAAATGAAGCCGAAAAAATAGAGACGAAAGTGAGCGAGAGTGAATATAAAAACAGAGAAGATCTGAGAGATAAGCTCATATTCACTATAGATGGCGACGATGCCAAGGATTTTGATGATGCTGTATCATTAGAAAAAATGGATAATGGTCATCTCATGTTAGGCGTCCATATAGCTGATGTCACGCACTATGTAAGGGGCGGCTCTGAGCTTGATAAGGAGGCTCTAAAGAGAGGCACGAGTGTTTATTTGCCGCATAAGGTAGTGCCGATGCTTCCTAAACGGCTGTCAAATGGGATATGCTCGCTTAATCCTGATGTGGATCGTTTGACTTTGTCTGTTTTTATGGAAATGGATAATAAGGGAAATATTTACAATCATCGTCTTTCGGAAACTGTTATACATTCCGCAGCGCGAATGACATATAACAATGTCAACAAGATACTTGCCGGAGATACTGTCCTTCGAGAAAGGTATTCAAAGCTTGTTAAGACTATAGTTGAAATGGATAAGCTTTCTGACGCACTTGTGAAAAAGAGAAAAGAAAGGGGCGCTATCGATTTTGATTTTCCGGAGGCAAAAGTTGTATGTGATGAGGAAGCAAATCCGATAGATGTAAGAATAGAGGAGCGCGGAAAGTCACAAAGGCTTATTGAATCATTTATGCTTGCAGCGAATGAGACTATAGCCGAGTTGGCGTATTGGGCTGAAATACCGTTTGTATACAGAGTCCATGAATCGCCAAGCAGCGAAAAGCTTATGAACTTTAACGACTTCATAAAGAACTTTGGATATTCGCTTAAGGGAAAGCTTGAGCCTGAGAATATACATCCGAAAGATCTTCAAGCCATAATTACAAAGGTAAAGGGATCTCCTGAGGAAATGATGGTTTCTAAGGTGATGCTCCAATCGCTTATGAAAGCGGATTATCGTGACACCAATAACGGGCATTTCGGACTTGCCGCTCGTTTCTACTGTCATTTCACTTCACCTATAAGACGATATCCTGATCTGATGATACATCGCATTTTAAAGGATTTTATAAATGGGCGGTTAAATGACAGCCGAATAAATCACTATATACCTATCGTGAAAAACGCGGCTGAGCAGTCAAGCGAAAGAGAAATTGCGGCGGAACGAGCGGAAAGAGATGCCGTTGATCTGCTAAAGACAGCGTATATGAAATCGTATGAGGGTGAAAGTTTTGATGCTGTTGTGTCATCGGTCGCCTCATTCGGAATGTTTGCAATGCTGCCTAATTCCTGTGAAGGGCTTATACGCTGCGAAACAATGACGTCTGACTATTTCTGTTTTGATGAAAGCGCGCATATGCTCATAGGCAACAGGACAAATAAAACGTATAAAATAGGCGACGTTGTCAGGATAACAGTCGCGTCATGCAATATACTTCTTAAACAAATCGACTTTGTGCTTGAGGAGGATAATAGACCTGAGGTCCTTGAAAAGCTGCGCCGACGCGAGAAAAAAACGATGTCGCTCGATAAGGATAAAAAAAGAAAATCATATTCGTCCGGAAAAAGCAAAAGAAGAAAAAGCATAAAAAACATAAAAAAACGGAGGGGTTAAATGAATGATCGTTTTGAAATAGCCATACCGACATTGTTTGGCTTGGAGGCTATGGTATCAAGAGAACTCTACAGACTTGGATATGATGTTAAAAAAACTGAAAATGGACGTGTAACTTTTGACGGCGATTACGATGCTGTAATACGCGCGAATATGTGGCTTAGATGCGGAGAGAGAGTCCTTATAAAAGTGGGCGAATTCAAAGCAGAAACACAAAATGATCTATACGAGGGCATAAAATCTCTTGAGTGGGAGCGATTTATCGATAAAACAGACGCTTTCCCCGTAAAAGGCCATACGGTGCGTTCAAAGCTCAATTCAGACAGGAGCTCTCAGATAACTATAAAAAAAGCTGTCGCGGACAGGTTATGCAGCGCGTATAACGTTATGTCGCTTCCTGAAACAGATGTGACATATCAGATACAATTTACAATTATTGATAACACCGTCACAGCTATGATAGATACGACAGGAGCGGCGCTTCATAAACGAGGATACAGAGCGCTGTCTAACGGCGCTCCGCTCCGTGAAACGATTGCCGCTGCAATGGTCATGATAAGCTATTGGAAATTTGAATATCCGCTTCTTGATCCGTTTTGCGGCAGCGGCACGATCCCGATTGAAGCAGCTATGTTTAAAAGAAATATCGCTCCGGGACTAAACAGGGAATTTGCGTTTATGAATTTCCCACAGATATCGGAACGTGATATACAGGACGTGATAGACGAGGCGAGAGATGATATTCATAAAGACGTTTGCCCTGAAATATTTGCGTCCGATATAGATACGGCGTGTGTTGAGTTGACTATGGAAAATGCGAAAAAAGCCGGAGTATATGATTTTATACATGTGTCAAACTGCGACGCGAGAAAGGTATTTATTGATAAGCCGTATGGAACGATTATAACGAATCCTCCATATGGCGAGCGGCTAAGCGATATAAATGAATGTAAAAAGCTCTATAAAGAAATAGGCAGATCATTTTCAAAGCTTGATAAATGGTCATATTATATTCTTACATCGCATGAGGAGTTTGAAAAGGAATTCGGAAGAAAGGCGGACAGGAGGAGAAAGCTTTATAATGGTATGTTAAAGTGCAATCTGTACCAATTCTACGGCGAAAGACCTCCAAAGCCGGAAACAGGTAAATAAAATGGCATATTATATAACGACATTTTCAGGAATACATTTTTATCCGCTTGAGCCTGAAATAAATGGTATAAAAATAGAGGATATAGCACATTCTCTTTCTATGCTGTGCCGAGCAAACGGTCACTATAAAAATTTTTACTCTGTGGCTGACCACTGTGTAGATTGTGCCGAAGAAGCTCTTGCCAGAGGCTGCTCAGATGATTTTGTGCTTATATGTCTTTTGCATGACGCTGCAGAAGCGTACATATCTGATATACCGCGCCCGGTAAAAAAGGATCTTGAAGGAATAGACGAAATAGAAAAAAGACTGTCAGATACGATATATAAAGCTTTTCTAAACAGGATCCCTACCGAGAGTGAATTGCGTCTGTTATCGGAGATAGATGATGCGATGCTGTATCATGAGTTCAAGACAAATATGGGCGAAAAACTTAAATACGGTGAAATAAAAGCAAAGCGAACTTTTAAAAATATATCACCAAGCGCAGCGGAAAAAGAATTTCTTTCAATATATTACCAACTTACCACTTGATTTTTGAGAATATATATAGTATAATTATATTGATTAATCTGTTGAAAGGATAAAAACGATGAAAAAACAGTCAAGAAGTGAAGCTCGTGAGGCGGTATTTACTCAGGTTTTCCAGTTTGCGACTCAAAGGGAAAATATGGAGGACGCGCGCGCGATCCTTTTAGAGGAAATACCGGAATGCGAACAGAATATAGGCTATATAACAGCTGTAACAGAAGGGATCTTAGAGCACGAGCAGGAGATCATCGATATAATAAACGAGCATTGCAAGGCAGGATGGTCATTCAAAAGACTTTCAAAAGCAACGAGAACTATTCTTAAGGTTGCGATCTATGAAATGAAATACTGCGATGATGTGCCGCCAAAGGTTGCAATAAATGAGGCGGTAGAGCTTGCGAAAAAATATTGTGATGAACAGGAGCCTAAGTTTATAAATGGGCTTCTCGGAAGCGTTTTGCGCTCACTTGAAGCATGATAACATTAGGTATCGATACAAGCAATTATACAACTTCAGCCGCCACTTTTGATGGCGGCAGCTTTTTAATGAGCCGAAAGATAATCGATGTAAAGCATGGAGAAAGAGGAATACGTCAGAGTGACGGTGTTTTTATCCATAACAGGGAACTACCCGGTTTTATTGAAAAGCGCATTGCTGAGGCAGGCGGAAGGATAAACGCTGTAGGAGTTAGCACGCGTCCAAGAAGTGTTGAAGGCTCATATATGCCGGTATTTACTGTAGGACATGGTTACGCGCGCGCTGTAGCTGCGGCGCTCGGCGTTGATCTGTACGAATTTTCGCATCAGGATGGTCATATAATGGCAGGAATACATTCGGCTGACAAATATGATCTGCTTAACGGGAAATTTTTATCGGTACATCTATCAGGCGGCACTACAGAAATTCTATCAAGCGAATATAATGGAACAGGCTTTACAAATCAGATAATCGGCGGAACTCTTGATATAAGCGCCGGACAGTTGATAGATAGAGTCGGGGTTCAGATGGGGTTAAAATTTCCGTGTGGAGCGGAGCTTGAAAAAATCGCAGATACGACTGATAAATATATAAAGCTGCCATTTTCAGTAAAAGGCGCATATATGAATCTATCGGGTATAGAAACAAAGCTTATTCGTATGATAGAGGGTGTTTCACCGGAGATAGCGCGCACAGCTATAATATATGTAAGAGATGTGCTTGTAAAGGCTTTAAATAATGCTGTTTGTGAAACGGGAATAAAGAGGATACTTATAGCCGGAGGCGTAGCCTCAAACTCTATTTTAAGATGCGGACTTGAAAAGCTTGATGCCGAAGTTATATTTGCGTCAAAAGAGCTTTCTACAGATAATGCTGTGGGAATAGCTGTATTGACGTATTTGAAAGAGGGATAAAGAACAATGGATTTGCCAGAGCAGGCGGTTGTAG
>CALXSW010000267.1 GCA_944391255.1 uncultured Clostridia bacterium
ATCTTGACGAGCTCAATGCTTTTATAGAAGCGAAACGCAAAGAGCATTAATTACTTGCAAGGAAAAGGAGAATTTAAATGAAGCTGTTTTTTATTGATATGATTGAAATGGCTCTGCCTATATCTATTCTTATTTCACTGCTGCTAATAATATCGCCACTGATCAAAAAAAGTTTTGTGGTAAAATGGAGATATTTTATGTGGATGTTTATAGCGCTTCGGCTGATTATCCCGTTTAAACTAAATGCATTTACCGCGCCTATTACAATGCGGATACCCAACAGCTTATACGCTGCTTCCTCGGATTCGTTTCAGTCTATTGATCAGTCTGGTCTGATATCGCCACAGAATATTATCATGATGATATGGATAATGGGTATGATATGTTTCGGACTATATCAAGCTTTATCATATTTAAGTTTCAGTAGAGCAGTGCGCAGATGGTCGAAGACTGTAAACGATGATATGATGATCCGCTTTTTTAGGGAGATAAAGAAAAGCACAGGTAAGAAGAGAAAGCTTGATATAAAAATTTGCCGCGCCATATCCACACCTATGCTATTCGGTCTGATAAAGCCAACGCTGCTTATGCCTGACAGATCATACACCGAACAGGAACTGAATGTTATATTAAGTCATGAACTTATTCATTTTAAGAGAAATGACATATTATACAAATTCTTAATCACTGTCGCTAACTGCATAAACTGGTTTAATCCATTTGTTTATATAATGGCAAACGCGGCTAATAGAGATATTGAGCTTGTATGCGATTCTGAGGTCGTAAAAAATCATGATATGAAATTTAGATGTGATTATTGCAGTGTTATACTGAATATGATCCACAACAGAAAAACATATACAACTCCGCTTTCCACATGCTTTATAATTTCAAAAAAGGTGATGAAAGAACGTTTTTCCCAGATACTTGACATAAAGAAAAAGCGCAAAGGAATTATTATGTTTATCATTGTCATGGTGTCAGCTGCAATAAGCGGAAGTCTTATTACATTTGCCGCAGAACGAGTGGCAGACACAGTAGAAAACGAGCTTATAAGCAGTGAAGGCTATTCTACGCCTATCACATCTGAGGCAAACATTCCAACATCAGACCAAAGCAATTCGGCACCGGTATACACTGAACAGGAAACAGAATATCCGGATGTAAAATCCACCACCATCAAATCCGATAGCATCATAAATAAATACAGCGATACAGAAACGGCTGATGATGAGATTTATTATGATACGGAGCAAAATCAAACAGCATCGTATAATATTTCAAGCGTTCAAAATGATGATATCTATAACACGTATAGTATATCATCAGTTGACAGCTACGCATCGAACACTGCTCAAAGCGATGCTGAAACGCAAAAAACAAGCATCAAAGGGGAAGAAACAGATTATATACCCAATGTTGAACCCGACAGCATTTCATCAGACGGCAGCAAGGAAACATACAATATTTCTGATGACAAAACAGTCGTTTTACAGTATGGAGATGATAACGAGCTTGATACGGGGTATATTATAATAAAATAACATCTAAACCATCTTGGGAGATAAAAGGAGATATACTATGAAAATAAAAATAATATCTGCAATACTCGCATTTACAATGATTGCCACTCCAACATTAGCAGAAACATGGATAACAGTATCGTCATGGGCATACAATGATGTGAGCAATTTTAAAAAGGAAGGAATGCTTCCTGAAAGCCTTGACAGTGAAAGCGATTTTACAAAACCAATAACCCGCCTTCAGTTAGCACAGATACTTCATTCAGCTCTTACAAATGTTGCTGACACTTCAATAAAAAATATATATTCTTCCAATCAATTTTGTGATACCAATGACGAAAGTGCGAATTATTTATATTGGAGAAGAATAATAACAGGAGAACGTTCAAATGAATATGATGAAAATGGTATAGAAAAGCCATACTTTTATCCCGACAGACTGCTGACTCGCGAAGAAATTGCAGTTATAGCTGACAGAACCATTGAGTGGTTTTTAGGCAATGACATGCCACAAAAACAGCTTATGGAAATATCCGATATATCGACTGTTTCTAATTGGGCAGTCGAAAGCGTGAAAAAAATGGTAAACGCAGGAATAATGTCCGGAGTTGGTGACGGCATATTTTCTCCAAAAGACAATCTCACAATTGAGCAGGCAATCAGCATTGTTTACAGGCTTTATAATCTTATGCCCACAGGCCAAACCGCGGATGGAGCAGGTATTGATGCAAATGAAGAAACAGTCGTTCAGACATATACCAACGGTATAACAGAAACAAAAAAAGATAACAAGCTTTTTCTCCGTCAAGATGAAAATATATTAATGGAATTTGAAACTGATATATACTCAAATATTTTCTGTGAAACTGTTGATGGCACTTTATATGCAGCCGCTCAGAACTGTTACGGCAAAACAGATATATACAATCTCGTCAACCATGAAATAACTGCTAAAATACCGTATCCAATCTATTCAGTAGATAAGGAATACATAACAGCAAAATCATCGGTCATATATTCCGGTCTTTCCGTCTGTGAGTCCGCCTACGAAATCCTTTTCTGATCTCCATGCTCCGTCTCCGAGCTGATAGTGCTCTCCTTCACCGTCACAATATCTCTCGGTTGAATCAGCCGTTGTTCCGGGTATCTTGTACATATCGGCTGTTATCCAATAATCCTCCGAATACTGTGTATCGTTGTTGTTATACAGAGATGTGGCTCCTGACGCGTGACGGCCGTTCTTCTCCGTTCCGCTGTATGAGTCATATGAGCAGAAATGCGACAGCGCTCCGCTGTAACGCTGCTGTTCCTGCTCTGACAGCTCGTCCCAGACGATCGCGAGAGCTGACGTGTACTGCTCCGGAACTCCTATTATATAATCCCACCAGTTTCCGCCGCTCACCATTTTCGTTGATGAGTTATACCAATACTTATCGGCATAGCTCAGCGCCGTCTTTATTTTCTCCAAAAGCTCCGCGCTGTGGTAATATGAGCTGTCCTCCGCCTGATATGCGAGAGCCATATTATTTATACGCGTATAGAGCTTTGTAAGCTGTGCCGACTGCTGATTCATTCCCGTTATATCGCTCCATATAAATCCATATGCCGATGTAGGCAACGTCATATTCTTCATATACGTCGCCACATTTGAATCCTTTGCCGCGCTTGATGAATATGCCTCTGAAATGCTTTCAGCTATCGAAATACGAGCAGCGGCAGCCTGAGCAGAAAAGTTATCAAGCTTTTCATCAAGCTCCTTCTTTTCATCAGACGCGAGAACGCTGTACACAGAATTCATTCTGTTTTCGGCAAGCGCCTCATACGCTCTGTATGTTTCTTCCAGTTCCGGATGCTCTGCAATATCGCTTTCGCTGTACTGAGAGTCCAGAATACCGCGGTCAAAGCTCAATTCGGCATTTTCCAGATTTACGCCGTCATTAAGTTTTATGATCCTCGCGTCTATCGTGTCAAAATAGCATATATTCCCATCCTGCACAAACGGAACGCTCTTCCACACGCTGCCGGAATTTGAATACTCGATAGATGTCACATTTCCATCAACTGTTATCCTGTTGACGGGCTTTCTGCCGCCGAGTGAAATTTCAGCGGCAAGCGCCCCGGAAGCTGATGAGAGCACCGCGATAACCGCAATAAGCGATGTAATACGTTTTAAATGCTTCATAAGCTGTCACCTTTCATTATTTTACAATTATCTGAAAACCTTACCAGTACATTCTGTAATAATGCAGAAGTCTTACAAGCGCCTCCATGAAGTAATAGTCACCCCATATAACAGGCTCGTTGACGCAGAGATCAAGCTTATACGCGTAAACTCCCGCCTTTAATACAGCTGTTTCGCTTTCTTCAGGAGTATACATATAATTCTTTATAAGATCATGTATAAGAACCTTTGCCGCCTCCTCGTTGTAATACGTCGTCTTAAGGCCTATCGAAACATCACCGTTTCCGTCCGGATTTACGTTCATGCTTATCGAAACAGGATAATTTTCATCATCCATATAGAAATCCTTTATTACCTGTATATTGCTTGTTCCTGTATACGCGTCAGCCTTGAGAGCTATAGCTCTGTCAGTCTTATACGGAGCTGCCTCTCTTGTGAGCGAAAGCGGATCAGCCGCAGCAGCGCCTACCGCCACGTTCTGGAACAATGACTGATCCCATGAGCTTACAACCGCTCCTGCTGATGAATTCGGCTGTTTCTCCGTGGTCATATTATATTCAGCATCTTCCGCCGGGAAGAGATTATCTCTCTGCCCTCTGTTGCTGTATGTTATCGCCGTTGTTTTATCTGAAAGTGATACCTCTGAATTAAAGTTGTTTGAATATATATCATCTTCAGCCTTGAATGTATATGTATATGTTCCTGAACCGTCTGTAACGATCAGCTTATAATCGTCATATACATATCCGTCCGTAATATCAGCGCCCTCTGCGTTCACTATTTCCGCGTCAGCGTCAGCGTTAAGCACCGGTCTCAGAGCTGAAACAGGATATCCGTTTATCAGACCTGTTATAGACGCTGTATCGTTTTCAACTGTCAGAGTAGACTCCTCAAATCCCTTAAGCGGCGCATCTGCCGGTATCGTTGGCAGCGGAGCTGCTGTAGGAGCTGATGTAGGAGGAGCTGTAGGCTCTTCCGCTGTTTCTGTTACATTTATATTGTCAAGCATTATGCCGCCCATATTCAGGTTGTTCTGGAAACGGAATAAGCTTGTGTATTCATAATCAGCCGATACGTCAGCGAACTTTCTGTTAACTATCTTCTATCGGTTTTTCTAAAGATCTCCTCTGATTACGTAAAAGAAGTACCGACTCTTTACCACAGAATCCCCGATGCAGATGTTCCTGTTCTTATATCAAATGACGGTGATATATCCGCTCTTGGCGGTGTGATCCAGAATGCGCAGTCGCCTCTCTTAGGCGTTTCATTCGGAACAAGCTTTGCAGCCGGATATGTGGACAGAAATAAGTCGCTCACCTCAAGACTGAATGAATTAGCGTTCGTTCCGATCAATTTTTCACCGTCTGCTACAGTAGATCCTTGGTCAGGTGATAAGGGATGCTCTGCAATGTATCTCTCACAGGAGGGAGTGGCAGCGCTCGCGCCTGATTTTGACATAGAGCTTGACAAGGATATGACAGTTTCACAAAAATGCTGGATCATACGCGATCTGTTAGAGGCAAACGAAGAGCACGCTGTAAAGCTATATACAGATCTTGGAAAATGGTTTGGTCTTTCGATAGCATGGTTTTCACAGTTTTATGATTTGAAAACGATCATGATCGCAGGCGGAACTGTCGGCGGATATGCCGGTGAGGTAATGCTTAAAGGCGCGTCGGACGCGCTCAGCGCAGAATTTCCTGAGCTGTATGAAAAGCTTACGTTTATGGGAAGTGCCGGACAGGATCAGGCAGTAACGGCCGCCATGGTAACAAAATAAGCCAAATACATCACACATACTTATTTTATATAATAAGTGTCTCTCCCTATATAGGCACTCAGACAGAGTGCCTGATCTCTAAAACAACCGTACGATCCAACGGATAAATATATAACTAATTTTCTTTGGTGAAAGGAGCATACATATGAATTTTTTTATTCCAGACGGAACAGATGAACAGACAGCCCTAAGCCGCACAACTCACCTTGCAGTTTCCGCGCATCAGGACGATATTGAATTCATGGCATATGACGGCATTTTAAAATGCTTCACAACTCCTGATCTGTATTTCACAGCAGCAGTTGTTTCAAACGGCAGCGGAAGCCCGCGAAGCGGTATCTATGGTGACTGTTCAGATGAAAACATGATGAAGATACGTATAGAAGAGCAGAAAAAAGCTGCTATAATAGGTAATTATTCAGCTCAAGCTTTTCTTGGATACCCGTCATCAGCAATCAAAGACGGTTCTAATACAGCAACTGTTGAAGACCTTAAAGAGCTTATAACAAAAACTCAGCCTAAGGTCATATATACTCACAATCTCGCTGATAAGCATGATACTCATGTAGGTGTCGTTTTACGTCTTATCGAGGCATTGCGCCAGCTCGATTATGTGCCTGAAAAGCTTTACGGCTGTGAAGTATGGCGAGGACTTGACTGGATGTGCGATAACGAAAAGATCATGTTCAACGTTGACGGCAGACCAAATCTTGAAGCGTCACTTCTCGGTGTTTTCGATTCACAGATAGCAGGCGGAAAAAGATATGACCTCGCTGTTGTAGGCAGACGTCTTGCAAACGCTACTTTCTCCGAATCACACGGCGTTGACGAAGCTTCAGGTCTTATTTATGCGATGGATCTTACTCCTTTAATAGAGGATAAGAGCTTGTCACCGGCAGAATATGTATCCGGTTATATTCAGAGATTTAATGATGATGTTAAAGCAAAGATCGAAAGGATGAAATAATATGAGATTTATAATTTGTGAAGATTACGATGAAATGTCAAAGAAGGCCGCTGAAATAGTTGCCGCTCAGATAATACTTAAGCCTAACTGCAATCTCGGACTTGCTACAGGCTCT
>CALXSW010000268.1 GCA_944391255.1 uncultured Clostridia bacterium
GCGCATTATGTCAGAACGCGGATTTTATTGACGGTGATGAGGAGTCGATGCACTGCCGTATAAAGAATGTAAATGTTTATAAAACGCACGGCGACTGCGGCAAGTTTGTATATGACATTTTTAAAAAGCCCGTAAGACGAAAAAAACGGCTTAAAACAGATTTTTCCGCTGATGATTTTAAACTTTGATCCTTATTCTTCAGATCTCGTAAAAAACGCTCCGACAGGCATTCCTATGCTGCCCGCCGGAGCGTTATATTATTCAATAAATATATTCGATCAATAAATTACTGAGCATCTACCAATCTCTTTGTGTCGATAGCAATCATCATTTCTTCATCTGTAGGAATAACAAGAGTCTTCACTTTTGAATCATCTGCTGAAATATCAACAGTTCCTCTTGTCTGGTTCTTTTCAGGATCTATCTTAACGCCCATAAATTCAAGACCTTCTGTTATTGCAGCTCTCACTGAAGCGTCATTCTCACCTACGCCGGCTGTGAATACAATAGCGTCCACTCCGCCCATTGCAGCAGCATAAGCACCGATATCCTTCTTAACCTGATATGTAAACATATCAAGAGCGAGCTGTGCTCTTTCATTGCCTTCCTTTGCAGCCTTTGAAAGGTCACGGAAGTCTGATGAAACGCCTGATATACCCGCAACGCCGCTCTTTTTGTTCATCACAGCGTCAACCTCTTCAGCTGACATACCCTTCTGGCTTATGAGATATGTAACAACAGCCGGGTCCATAGCGCCTGTTCTTGTTCCCATTGGAACACCGTCAAGCGGAGTGAATCCCATAGATGTATCAACGCACTTTCCGCCGTCTACAGCGCTTATTGATGAACCGTTTCCAAGATGACATGTAACGATCTTAAGATCCTTAGCGTCCTTGCCGAGTATTTCAACAGCCTTCTGTGAAACGTACTTGTGGCTCGTTCCGTGGAAACCGTACTTTCTTATACCATATTCCTTATAGAATTCGTAAGGAAGAGCATACATATAAGCCTTTGGAGGCATTGTCTGGTGGAACGCTGTATCGAACACACCTACCATAGGAACGTTTGGCATTATCTTCTGGCAAGCTCTGATACCTATAATGTTCGGCGGGTTGTGAAGAGGCGCAAGCGGTGTACACTTATCAAGAGCCTTCATAACTGCCTCTGTTATTATAGTTGAATCACAGAATTCCTCCGCACCGTGTACAACATGATGACCTACTGCTCCGATCTCATCCATTGACGAAATAACACCGTATTCAGGATCTATCAATGCGTCTATTACCATCTGTATAGCGTCGCCGTGATCCTTCATAGGCTTTTCTATTTTTATCTTATCAAGACCCTTTGCAACACAAGTATGCTGAAGGTTTGATCCCTCGATACCTATTCTTTCGCAAAGACCTTTTGCAAGCACGTTCTTTTCCTCTATATCGATAAGCTGATACTTGAGTGATGAACTACCAGCGTTGATAACCAAAATTTTCATAGTTATATATCCTTTCAAAATACCGTTTTTATATTGATTTATATGATTATTTATTTGCAGCCTGTACACTTGTTATAGCTACGACGCCTGCTATATCCTCAGCTGTGCAGCCTCTTGACAGATCGTTTACAGGAGCCGCAACACCCTGGAGTATAGGACCGTATGCCTCTGCCTTTGCCAATCTCTGAACAAGCTTATAGCCTATGTTACCTGCGTCAAGGTCAGGGAATACCAATACGTTTGCCTTGCCTGCAACAGGTGACGCAGGAGCCTTCTGAGCGCCAACGCTTGCAACGATTGCTGCGTCAAGCTGAAGCTCACCGTCAACCATTATATCAGGAGCCTTTTCCTTAACGAGCTGTGTAGCAGTTGTAACTTTTGTTACATCATCATGCTTAGCTGAACCGTATGTAGAATATGAAAGCATAGCAACCTTTGGCTCTGCTCCAACAAGGCTCTTGAATGATGCAGCTGACGAAATTGCTATTTCTGAAAGCTCTTCAGCTGTAGGCTGCTGGTTAAGACCACAGTCAGCAAATACAAATGTTCCGTTTTCGCCCATGTCACAATCAGGCACATTCATGATAAAGAAAGCTGAAACTATCTTTGTGTTTGGCGCTGTTTTCAAGATCTGAAGTGAAGGTCTTATAACATTAGCTGAAGAATTGACAGCTCCGGCAACCATACCGTCTACCTTGCCCGTCTTTACCATCATAACGCCATAATAAAGCGGATCCTTTACAGTCTCTCTTGCCTGCTCTATTGTAACACCCTTTTTCTTTCTCAATTCTGCAAACAACTCAGCAAATTCCTCGTTGCCCTCTGAAGGATCTATTATTTCAACACCTTCAATATCTACCCCTGCATCAGCAGCCATTTTAGAGATTTTTTCTGGGTTTCCGAGAAGAATATTCTTAGCATAACCTTCTGCTTTTACGATCGCAGCTGCTTTGATAGTTCTTATTTCCTCACCCTCCGCAAGAACAATGGTCTTGATATTTTCCTTTGCTCTCGCCTTTAATCCGTCAATAAATGAACTCATTATGTAAATTCTCCTTTACAAATATATTTATAAAAATATTATACACCTTTCAAGCAAAAATTTCAAGGTTTTATACGAAAAATATAGCTTATTTTTACATTTTTCTTTCTTTATCCCTATTATATTCATCTGTTATTCATCGTAAGACCCCTCAAATCCTATCCTGACAGAGCCAAGCCCGCATTTTATGACTAATTCATTATTACTTTCCGTTGAGCTGCTCCATTCCCGCGCGACCGGCTTATCATCAATCATTACGGTTCCGATCCCGCGTACCGATCTTATCCTGTAGTCATCACGCTTTCCTGAAAGTTTTATATCCGCATCACCGAATCCGCAGTTAATGTATGTTGATAAAGACGGCGAGAGCTGAGCGTGCACACGCCCCTTTCCGACTTTTATATATATATTTCTCACATTCATATCAGACACAGACACATCTGAATTGTCATTATCTATCTCCACTTCAGTAGCACTGACTGAAACCACCTTGACAGTGCTGCAATATGATTTTATTTTAAGTTTGTACGGATCATACCATTTGGGAAGAAAAAGCTTAAAATATCCTTTTGCCGCAGGATCGGGATC
>CALXSW010000269.1 GCA_944391255.1 uncultured Clostridia bacterium
GTTTGTTTTTCTTTTTTAGATATATCATGAAAATAATGCACACGACGGCTGAAAATGCGGAGCCTATACGCGCCACAAGCCCCATTTGCCACAGAGTGTCCGGGAACATGACTGAGGCGATATATGAGCCTGGAACGCGTATCAGCAGGCTTGACATGACGTTGTGGGCAAAAGACAGTCCAGCGATCCGGTATGCGCAGAAATAGCCGCTGAAACAGAAATGAACGCCGGCTATAAAGCAGTCGGCAGCATATGTACGCAGATATTCGCCGCCGAGACGTATGACCTCTTCGTTTTTGTCGAACATCGCTATTATAGGCTCTGTGAATATCTCACAGAGCATCATCACGGTAAAACCGAACGAAAGACAAATTATTATACCGTATTTAAGCGTTTCAGACGCGCGCTTATGATTTCCGGCTCCGATATTCTGCGAGGCTATCGCGGATATCGATGAAAGCATTGCTGACGGCACGAGGAACAGGAATGATATGACCTTTTCAACAATGCCGACCGCCGCGGCGTCAGTAACTCCGCGGTGATTTACAATGACTGTTATTGCAAGAAACGCTATCTGTATAAAACCGTCCTGCAGAGCGGTAGGTATTCCGACTGAAAGAACAGAAAATATAGTTTCTTTGTCCGGTTTTAAGTCATGACGCGAGAACCTGATATCTGACATACGTTTTTTTAGAAGGACCGCTCCGGCGATAACAGAAATGCCCTGCGCTATGACAGTGGCGAGTGCCGCTCCGGCGGCGCCCATTTGCATAGGGCCTATAAGGATTATATCAAGCACAACATTTATTATTCCGGCGATAAACACGACTATCATAGGCGTCTTAGAGTCGCCAAGCCCTCGGAAAATGCTGCTTATAACATTATAAGCCGTTATAAAAGGAACTCCGGCAAAGCATATAAAAAGATAATTATAAGCTTCGGACACCGATTCGGCAGGCGTTGAAAGAAGTGATATTATGCTGCCCGTGGAGGTCATAAGGACCACGAGAGCCGCCACTGAAAACACGATAAATATAAGCGCTGTGTTTCCTATGATGACGGCCGCATCCTGTATCTGCCGTTTTCCGACCGTTCTGCTTATCGCGACAGTGGCGCCCATCGCAAGTCCGACTATTATTACGGTGAGAAAATGCGTCACCTGACTTCCTATAGAAACAGCTGTGATCGTTGATGTTCCATTGAATTGACCAGTTATAAAAAGATCAGCCAGGCCGTAAAATGTCTGCAAAAAGCATGATATGAGATACGGCACGGCAAATCTTATAAGATTTTTTATAACGCTTCCGTTTGTTAAATTATTCTGCATTTGTAAAACCTCTTAAAACTGTTATATATCCTTTTTGCTGAGGATCCGGCTGACAGCGCTGTCTATAAGCTCTTCAGAAACAGATCCTGCATTTACCGCGGAAAGTATCTCATTGAACGCCGCGTCAAAATCCGATACGATTATCATATCATTACCGGCAAGCACTGCTTTCTCATAAGGATTGACATAATCCTGCATCGCGCCCATTGACATATCGTCAGTCATTATTATGCCGTCAAAACCAAGCTCTGTTCTTAGTATCTCATGAACAGCGGGAGATATAGATGCCGGCTGCTCAGAGTCCATATTTATCACAATGTTATGAGCGACAAGAACCGCGTCAGTACCAGCGTCTATGCCGGCTTTAAAAGGTATAAAATCATTTTCTCTGAATGACTGCGCGTCACGCTCGTCTATCGCTATACCGGTATGCGTGTCAAGGTTTCCACCGTAGCCCGGGAAATGCTTCAGGCATGACATCATGTTGTTTTCATGCATTGCGGTTACTGTGCGTGACACAAATTCGGCTGTCGTTTGCGCGTCGCGTCCGAGCGCGCGGTCGTATATAAAATCACTGGGGTTTGTTGAGAGATCAGCTACAGGCGCGAGATTCATCGTTATACCGAGATTTGCGAGCAGCTTTGATTTTTCAATTTCGTGCTCGATCACATTTTCGATCCCGCCCTCGTTATAATAAGCCTGAGGACTTTTGAATTTTTCATCTGATAGCTGAGGGTTTGAGCTTACGCGGACTACTGTTCCGCCTTCCTCATCTACGGCGATGAACGGTTCTATTTCGCAGCCTGATCTCAGCTTACTGATCTTATCTTTTACCTCTTTTTCGGAAAAATCATCAAAATCGACGCCGAACATGACTATGCCGCCGGGGTTCTTTTTTGTCATGCCTTCAATATCACTTGAATCGCATCTGACAAAAAGCATCTGCGAAATTTTTTCTTCTATAGACATTTTATCAAGTAAAGACTCGGCGTCAAAATTCTGCTCCGGTGTATCCGTCTGCTCTAAAACGTCTGACGGAGAGTTTGCAGCGCACCCTGAAATAGCGAGAGCAGCGGCAAGAAATGCCGGTAATATTTTCCTCAACATATGTGTAGCTCCTTTGCTAATAATTCTTTTAAATATATTTTATCATAATATAAAATATTGTCAAGCGTTGTTTAAAAACATAAAGATTTATGGTTGTGTATTTTTGTGCGAAATTGTAAAAACCCCTATAAAAATTTTGTACAAGAATTGACAGTTTATTCACAATTTACTGTTGAATAACGATAGTTTTTATGTTATAATTATATTAAGAGCGGATTTTTGGTATTATCCGCTAAGCAGATCCCATGATGCTTTATATGGGTATTGAAAGGAGAAAAATAAAAATGAAGTATTCAGCAGAAGTACAGAATATGTGTCCTTTGGCTAAGGGCGCATATCATGGTCCGGCTCCTATACCACAGGAAGGTAAGTGGACACAGGCTAAGGAAATCAAAGACATTTCAGGTTTGACACATGGTATCGGTTGGTGTGCTCCTCAGCAGGGTACATGTAAGCTTACATTGAACGTTAAGGAAGGCGTTATTCAGGAAGCTCTTGTTGAAACAGTTGGTTGTTCAGGTATGACTCATTCGGCTGCTATGGCATCAGAAATACTTGTAGGCAAGACTATTCTTGAAGCATTGAACACAGACTTGGTTTGTGATGCTATCAATACTGCTATGCGTGAATTGTTCCTTCAGATCGTTTACGGCCGTACACAGACTGCATTCTCAGAAGATGGTCTCCCGATAGGCGCTGGTCTTGAGGATCTCGGTAAGGGTCTCCGTTCACAGGTTGGTACTACATACGCTACACTTGAAAAGGGACCAAGATATCTCGAATTGGCTGAAGGTTATATCACAAAGATCGCTATTGATGAAAACGATACGATCATTGGTTATAAGTTCGTTCATCTTGGTAAGATGATGGAAATGATCGCTAAGGGCATGGATGCAAATGAAGCTCTTGAAAAGGCAAGCGGTCAGTATGGTAGAGTTGATGATGCGGTTAAGCTTATCGACCCAAGACATGAATAATCGAAAGGTAGGTACACTATAATGGCATTATTTGAAAGTTATGAAAGAAGAATAGATCAGATCAACGCTGAGCTTGCAAAGCACGGTATTTCATCAATTGAAGAAGCTAAGGCTATCTGTGATGAAAAGGGCGTTGACGCGTATAACATAGTAAAGAGCATTCAGCCTATCTGTTTTGAGAACGCTGCATGGGCATACATAGTAGGCGCTGCTATCGCTATAAAGGACGGCGTTAAGACAGCTGCAGAAGCAGCTGAAAAGATCGGTCTTGGTTTGCAGTCATTCTGTATCCCTGGCTCAGTTGCTGATGACAGAAAGGTTGGTCTTGGTCATGGTAACCTCGGCGCAATGCTTTTGAGAGAAGAAACAAAGTGTTTCGCATTCTTGGCAGGTCACGAGTCATTCGCTGCCGCTGAAGGCGCTATCGGTCTTGCTAAGTCAGCAAACAAGGCTCGTAAGGAACCATTGAGAGTTATCCTTAACGGTCTTGGTAAGGACGCTGCAAAGATCATTTCAAGAATCAACGGATTTACATATGTTCAGACACAGTTTGACTATGCTACAGGTAAGGTAGCTGTCGTTGATGAAATAGCTTATTCAGATGGTGAAAGAGCAAAGGTTCGCTGCTACGGCGCTGACGATGTAAGAGAAGGCGTTGCTATCATGCATCTTGAAGGTGTTGACGTATCTATCACAGGTAACTCAACAAACCCGACAAGATTCCAGCATCCTGTTGCAGGTACATACAAGAAGGAATGTATCGAGCAGGGTAAGAAGTACTTCTCAGTTGCATCAGGCGGCGGTACAGGTAGAACACTTCATCC
>CALXSW010000270.1 GCA_944391255.1 uncultured Clostridia bacterium
CCTTTTATCTTTACCTGTCTGCTGAAATCGCCTCGAGATATCGCCTTCGTTACCTCCATGAACTCCGTTATAGGCTGAGTTAACGTAAAGCTTATGACAGCGCTGAGCATGCCTATTATCAATATCAAAAGCGCGCAGAACACGATAAGGCTGTTCTGTATAGTTGTTATCGTTTCGCTTATCGTAGCGACATTTTCAGCCAGATACACACCGCCTATTATCTCGCCGTCAATTTCGACCGGCACAGAAACGGTTATAGTCTTTCCCCTGTCCGCGTCAAACATCGAATTTGCCTGCTCACCGTCAAGCGCGCGCTTAAGCACGCCGCGCATAAACACCTTTCCGAGCATTTCAGACTCGTTATTTGTATCATAATATACTTTATATGATGTGTCTGTTATAACTCCTCTTATATTTGTTCCGGCAAGCGACCGCTCAAATATATCCTCATATCTGAGATATGCCAGTTCCTCATCCTCTGTCATATACATATTTGACACCGATTGAGATATTACATTCGCTTTTGCAAACAGCTGTATCGTTTTTTCAGAATAGAGATTTTCTGATAAAACCCCCGTTATATATGTTGACATAAGTATAAGCACGACAACCGTTACAGCGATATATGATGCGAGCATCGCAAACCTTATAGTGTGTATTATTTCGTTTATTTTTGAAACGACCTTACCAAATTTTCCGCCCACTATCTTTTTTATGTCCCCGGAATTATCAGTCCTTCTTGTAGTAATAACCAACACCCCATTTTGTCTTCAGATATACAGGCTCCGCCGGATTTTCCTCGACCTTTTCACGGAGTCTTCTCATATGCACATCTATCGTTCTCTCCTCGCTTGGATATCCTATGCCCCAAGCCGTGTCAAGCAGATTTTCACGCGTGTACACCTTTCCCGGATTACGCAAGAACAGCTCAAGCAGATCAAACTCCTTGCTTGTAAGCTCTATTACTCTATCGCCTATCATGGCGCGTCTGAAATTGTAATCAAGAGTTATGTCCCCAGATACAAGGACCTTGCTCTTATCTCCCTTAGGAGCCGGATTTACTCTCCTTAAAATAGCCTTTATCCTCGCCGTCACCTCGCGGATATTAAACGGCTTTGTTATATAGTCGTCTGCGCCGTATTCGAGTCCCAATATCTTATCTATATCCTCGCTTTTCGCGGTAAGCATTATTATCGGCACGTTTGAAAATGCCCTTATATTTCGGCATGCAGTAAATCCGTCCATCTTGGGCAGCATCAGATCAAGCAGAATTATATCAATGCTCTCATCATGCGCGAGCCTTACCGCCTCTTCGCCGTCAAACGCGGTAATTACCTGGTATCCCTCCTGCTCAAGATTAAACTTGATGCCTTTGACCAAAAGCTTTTCATCATCTACAACAAGTACTTTCATCAATATGCTCCCCTCTGTTATATCAAAAAATTTTTTTCAATTATTTCATACCTATTACAATTATATCAGCTATGTATCGAAATTTCCACACTTTTTTTAAAATTTTATAAAATTATTAACATTTCTTAAAAAACAATTAATTGTGTTGAAATTTTTAGTCGTTTTTTGTATAATATAATAAGTATACTATGCGATGTTTAAAATTAAGAAAAAGCCGCGCGCAAATATGAATAAAAAACGATCCGATTTCTATTGTGATATACTGCGCGCGTCTTAAAATATACGGAGGTCAGATATGTCAAAAACAAAAAAAATCTTTGCGCTTTTATTTTCAGCGGTATTATCGTTTACCGCTGTGTGCAGCGTTTTTGCAGAGCCTGAAACAAGCTCGGATACCGCTGCTCAAACTACTGCTTCGCAGGATATAACCTATATGGAAAACTATTCACTCGACGCGCCGAACACCGAAAAAGCTGGCGCGGCTCTGCTTGTCGATATGAAAACAGGCAGAATGCTTTATGCGAAAAATCCGGACGAGAGAATGTACCCGGCAAGCACAACTAAAATGATGACCGGTATTCTCGCTCTTGAAAGCGGAAAAATGGGCGAAACAGCTACAGCAACATACGAGGCTCTAAAGTCTATCACGCTTGATGATTCGCACATGGGTATCCTAATAGGCGAGCAGCTTACTATGACCGATCTTCTCTACGGAATGCTCGTATACAGTGCCAATGATGCGGCGAACGTTATCGCTGTGCAAGTTGCCGGCAGCATGGAAGCATTTGTAGATATGATGAACGCTAAGGCGGCTGAAATAGGAATGACAAACACTCATTTTATGAACCCTTGCGGAGTGCATGACGATAACCATTATACAACGGCATACGATCTCGCAGTTCTCGCAAGATACTGTATGCAGAACGAGCAGTTCCGCGAAGTCGTAAAAACACCGTCATATCATATAGCTCCTACAAACAAATACGCTGTGGACAGAAATCTGTCATCAACAAACCTGTTTCTCAGCACCGCGCGCTCATCTCACTATTTATATAAGCAGTGTACAGGTATAAAAACAGGAACAACAAGCGCCGCAGGTCACTGCCTTGTAGCGTCAGCCGAATACAACGGAATGGAGCTGCTCTCTGTCGTATTGAAATGTAACGATCTTGACGTAGCTGAAAACGCGTATTCTTATATAGTAACACGTAACCTCTTTGATTTCGGATTTAACAACTATCAGCCGGGAATACTTGCTACACCGGGAAATATAGTAAGCGATTCAAAGGTATATGAAGCAAAGGCGGACAAGAGAGTGACTCTCACAGTCGACAATGAGGTTTCGGCTCTGCTGCCTATCGATGAGGACATAGCTGCCAGCGTGGAAACTGTCACTGATCTTCCGGAAGTCATACAGGCGCCTGTTGCAAAGGGCGATGTTCTCGGTCAGGTCTCATATACTTATAACGGTAATGAGATAGGCAGAGCAAACCTTATCGCTGCAAATGATGTAGAGCTTAACAAGGTGCTGCATGTATTCCATATCGTTCTAAAGGTAGTGACAAATCCTCTCGTATATATACCTGTTGTGATACTTATCATAATCGCATTCATCGCGAGATCGAGAAAGCGCCGCCGCGACCGCCGCCGCAAGCTGCAGCAGCTAAAGCAGCGCCGCGAAAGCATGCAGCACGAGGATAACACTCCAATGAGAACAGCTACTAACTCGGAAATAAACCGCTCGCGTTCAAAGGGCGGCAATTCGAGATATTCAAGTGTAGACAAGCGTCATAAATATTATTGATCATAAAAAATAAACTCGCATAAGTCTTTCACCGACTTATGCGAGTTTATTTTATTCTATTTTTCTCATCTTGACTTGCTTTGTGCTTTTTCCCGACTCTTATGCCCGAATTATACAAAGCTCCGCGCGTCACGGTATCTGATCCGAATTTGTTTCGGATAGAATCCACTGCCCTGTCAAGCTGTCTTGAACGCTCCTGTTTTTCGTCGTCAAAAAACGAGAGCTGAACTGATTTTTCATGTGTTATCTGTGTAAGCGATATCCCTATAAGTCTTAATGGCTTGCCGTTTTTCCACATTTCATCAAACAATTCTACGGCTGTTTCATATATTTCAGATGTCACATCAGTTGGCTCATATAATTTTCTCTGGTGTGACTTATTTTTAAAATCATTGCTCCGTATCATGACACACACGCATGACGTTCTCACCTCATCTGCGCGCAGCCGCGACGCGACGCTGTCAGCAAGCGCCAAAAGCACAGGCTTTGCCGCTTCCGATGACACGATATCCTCCTCAAGTGTCACCGAATTGCTATAGCCTTTCGCCTCATCGCGTACATCGCTCACCTCAGAATTATCTATTCCGTTCGCAAACCGATGAATATGCTCTCCCATCTTAACGCCGACAATGCGCTTTATGTATTCTATATCGGCCTTGGCAAGCTGACCTATGGTTTTTATATTATTTTTTATAAGCTTTTCCGCTGTAGCTCCGCCGACCGAAAAGAGATCACCCACCGGCAGGACCCACATTTTTTTCTCTATTTCGTTATAAAAAAGCGTGTGGACTTTGTCAGGCTTTTCAAAATCACTTGCCATCTTTGCCAACAGCTTATTTGAGCCTACACCCACATTCACAGTAAAACCCAATGTATCCCTTATCTCATTTTTTATATCGTATGCTGTTTTTATCGGATCTGGATATATGAGCTGAGTCCCTGTCATATCGAGAAAACATTCATCGATAGAAAATTTTTCGACCATCGGCGCGTATTTTCTGCATATATCCATAAATTCGCGCGAGCATTTTGAATAGAGCCTGAAATCAGGCTTTACCACTATAAGTGACGGGCATTTTCGCAATGCCATTGTAACAGGCTCACCCGTTTTTATGCCGTATTTTTTAGCCGGGATCGATTTAGCAAGGATTATCCCTGTTCGTTTCTCTCGATCTCCGCCTACTGCTGACGGGATATTTCTGAGATCCGCCTCGCCGTTTTTTACTCGTTTTGACGCTTCCCACGACAGGAACGCGCTGTTTACATCTATATGAAATATCAATCTCTCCATTAGGCTCCCTCCCGTCATTTATAATAAAATACACATATCCCTTTTTGATATTATAACACTCATCAATCATAAATTCAATAAAAAAATTCTCTTCCTTTAATCTTCACTTAATAATTCACCGTTTCCTTATAAGTGATCTCGCTAATTGCTTATCCTCATTCGATATTCTGCGTGACTCGCATATTTTTCTTACCGCCATATTCATGGTTTCATCATTGAGCTCATTGTTTTTTAAAAATTCCACCGTCCTGTCACGCAGCTTTGCCATAGCTGTCGCTACAAGCCATGCCTGCATCATCTGGACGTAATAATGCTCGGAACAAACAGAATTTACCTTTTCAAATACAATGTCTATATATTCATCGCTTAAGCAGAAGTTCATAAGGCCGCCAAAGCCATATCGCTGTATCCATTCATTATCATTAAAAACAAACCAATCCACATCATTTATATATTTATCCGAATATTTCTTCATGCCCTTGAAAACAACTGTATCGCTTATCGCCCAATTATATATTTTATGCGAAAACTCTTTCATCATATCAAGCATTGCATCATATCCGCATTTTATCCCTGCCATAACAAGTCCCTCGATGATTATTTCCTCATGACAAGTTCCTTTTTTGCATCTGATAAAGCTGTCGACATCTCCTTTTCCTATCTGCTTTGCAATATCCCGCAGCATAGGAACTCTTATCCCCAATATATCAGCCGTTCCCGGTATAAGCTTCATCGAAAATTCTCTGTATTTTGCATCTGAGAGCGAGCAGATATAAGAAAAAAATTCATCATAATCACCCTGACTCCATTGCTCGCGTATAAGCACTGCCATATTATCGACCTCCCAAAAGTTAAGCAAAATTGATTATCTTGCGATCTCTTTTCACATTGCCATACACTGATAATTGTCATCACTGTATATCGATATTTTACTATAAAAAACACATTATTTCAACATAATTTGCGTATATATGTGAATAAAACATCGAAATAATGTATATATCCCGCATTTTTTGTATTAAAAATTCGCTGTCACAAACAAAAAAATCGTGTCAATTTTATATCCCTCATTGTAAAACCAAAAATAATATGCTATAATTTCATTATGCTAACTTCAAGTGCAACATGGTTAAAGGTGGTGGTATCATATGGTCGGAGAATACATCCGAGACCTGCTTATAAAAAAAGAAGTAAATATGAGCCGCCTTGCTGAAGATATCGGCATAAAAAGTAAAACGGAGATTTACCGTATTTTCTCAAACCAATGTTCACCGAAAAAAACAGCTGAGATCATCGGCAAAATCTTTTCTGTCGTCGACATAGACGCAGACGAGAAAGCCGAGCTTGATAGACTTATTGAAAAGGGCTTAATAAAAGGTAATTCAAAAAAAGCGTTTAAGGTCTTAGAAAAAATATTTAAGGGCATAAAGATCAAAAGGGATAATGGTGTTAACAGCTTAACCGCTTTTTTGAATGAAAACGCAGGCGCAGATATAAAAATATACATAGGTACCGATGCGGACATAAATGTGACTTCGCTTATCGGAGAATATGCCTTATCTGCTCCTGATCGCTCTATTTCAATAAGTCATTTTGTTAATCTCAATAAAAGTGAAATAACGATCGCAAATGAGATATTCTCTATTATGAGACTTATACAGCATAACAGTTATAATTGTTTCAGTCTTACGCGTCAGGAGTTTAAGGATATATGTGTGCTTGCCGGCAACGGAACAGAACATAAGATATTTCTTTTAAAATCAAGCGGCAACTATGCAGTTTCTACTGTTTCATCTGAATTTTACGATCTGTTGCTCAAAGACTTTTCACGTTATGAGCACGGCAATCAGCTAAAAACAATTTATAGTAACGTCACATCGTTTACTCAGCTGATCGATATGTTCTCTTTTATGGATAGAACAGACTCATTTACTTTCGACGGTTCTTTTTGTCTTGAGGATATCCCTTTTGAAACGCTATTTTCAATGCTGCGTGACGCGAATTTCTTTGGTTTCCCCGAAGATTCACCGTATATAAAGGATATAGTAAATTCTCAAAAACAGCGATGCGAGTTGCGCGGCTCATCCGGAGCGGAAAGAACGGTCTTTTTATCAGAGGACAGAGTTATAAACTTTTTGACCACGGGCAGATCATTAGATCTGCTGCCGGAGTTCAGATCAATGACAAAGCAAGAGCTTAAGCAGATGATGGATCAGCTTATTGACAACCCAAATATAAAAATGCGTTTTTTAAAACCGGGATATTCCATCCCTAAGCTCAATGTCGCTTATGTAAAAGACACATGCGTGATCATATGGGATCCATTTGCTCAATATGGAAAAGATTATTACCAAGCTTTTATAAGCAATACAAAAGCAATAAAGCTTTTTAAAGGTTTTACAGATTATTTTATCGCAAATTGCGTATTATCCGAAGATGAGAGCAGAAATAAATTATTTGATCTGATAAATAAATACCTAAATATCTAACAGACACACCGTAATGGTGTGTCTGTTTGCGCTTTCTGTCGCCTTACCCACATACCCGCGAGGGGCACGACTTGCTATAATCGCAAAATGGCAGACGATTACGAAAGATTTCAATCCACGTGCCCGCGAGGGGCACGACGAAGAAGACACGGACCTACAAATGCAATTGATAGATTTCAATCCACGTGCCCGCGAGGGGCACGACCAAAAGGCTACTGGTGCTTATTTCGTCCACCTCATTTCAATCCACGTGCCCGCGAGGGGCACGACGATAATTTTACAGCACATCGCGTTCTGGG
>CALXSW010000271.1 GCA_944391255.1 uncultured Clostridia bacterium
CTGCCATTGCTCTCTTTTCCATGTTTGCCTCCTCTGTGGGATTTCTCAGCGAGGCTGTGTATTTTTGAGATCGTTCTCAAAAATACACGCCCACTACATGGAATGATTCTCTCACGGGGAGACTGGGTTTAGCAAGTACGTTGTTTCGTGATGCGCTTACGAAAAACCGCCCTTTCAGGCGGTTTTTCTATAAAAGATGGTCAGAGTGTAATTATAGGACTTGGAAAATACACTACATCATTGAGTTATAGGCAACAAGCAAGAGATTTTTATCCAAAATTCTCACAGGAAACATTCTTTTTACATTAATAACGAAATTAAAAGAATATATTTATATTTCTATTACATCTCCATCCATAGGGATAAAGAGCTTCCCATGAAATGCATTTGAGAGTTCTTCCTTATACTTATCATTTTCGCCTTTATAAATAGGCAAGCGGTGTACAGGAACCAACATCTTTACACGACTGTTATTTGACAATTCTCCGACATCGTTACACAAACTATGCCCAGCTTTTCCAAGCATCGGGAATTTGCTATCAGCTACAACATCATGTATCAAGCAGTCGGTATCCTCTGCCATATCAAACACATATTTGCAAATAGCCGTATCTGCAGAATACACAATACTTTTTTTAGAAAATGTGTTTATTATCTTAAAACCAAATGTAATGGGATTATGGTTTGTAATGAAACAATTCATCATATAATGTTCCGAAATTTTAAGGCAACCTCCTTCTCGAACATATTCTTCAATGATAATATTGGGATTATTTGTCAAATTAGGGTATGGTATATTAATATATGCTTTAACCGCCTCCCATGTATCTTGTGTTGATATTACTTTTAACAAAGATGGAGCTTTTTTGTTTACAAGAGGTGCATATTTGTAACGATAAAATAAATATACCGGCAAGCCTGCAATATGATCTCCGTGCGAGTGTGTAATAACTAGATGTGTAATTGAGCATGGGTCAATATTAGCATTTACTAAGTTTCTCACAGTGTTAACACCTGAATCCACCAATATCTTTTCTCCAGAATCTAGCTCAAGGACAAAAGAAACTGTGTCACCGTCTACAGGCACCATCCAAACACCTAAAAAAGTAATTTTCATTATGAGTTTCGCTCCTTTCTCTAAAGTCGTGGATCAAGAATGGCTTTCGTACATTGAACAATGTCTTCTTTATTAGTTAATGTAGCTAGTTTTTCTCTAAGCTTTATGCCCTTGGGTTGCTCGCTTGAGCTAGTCTTAATATCATATGATTGTGGTACCCATCCCATATTATAATAATCAAATAAAGGTTTAAACGCATAAAATTCGCACTGGAAAAGTAACTCGTATTTCTTTTGTTCACTCAATTTTTTATAATAGACAATGACCCTTTTCAGCCATGTTTCTAAGTATAATATAAGCCTCTGCAATTGCCACTCTTCAGTGACAATATGTTTCTGATCTTTTTCATCAATCACCTCAATATAATATTTCTGTAATGTGTTGACCATATTTTGGCACTGTGTTAAGTTTCCAATTAAGTCGACAGCAATGTTGTTATCGTCATACAAACAATAAATAATAATACTTTTAATTTCAAATTCTGCCAGCAAATCAAACAATTCTACGGGCCGTAGCCTTTTATATTCACGAACAAGTAGTGTTTTATTTGCATATTTTATTGGACCACAAATATCGCCTCCAATAGTGTGATCATCGCAATAAATAGCTTCGCTAAATGCTCTTGTCAAAGAATTTAAATATGCAATTTCTTCTCGAACCTTAGGAGTACAATTTGAAAAAATGAAATTGCAAACATCTTCCGCGATCTTGTTTGCCTCTACATTCCATCTTATGACAGCTGCATTACATAAATCTATATATGTGGATAGCACCAATTGTTTATCATAATGAAGACTTTTGCAAGCGTTTTGAAATTTATGCGCTGCTTTTATAAAATGACTAGGGCTTACATAGACAGACTCAATAACTTTTTGCGACAAATTAGTTACTAATAGGATTAAGCGTTCAGCAAAGTCCTCTGACAAAGAAAACATAACAGCTTTCCTTGCCGGGGTCCAATCCATCGGGACTAAACCGTTATGATGGAGAAAAACAGGAACCAGATCTTCTAGTATCTCATCAATTGTTTTATATTTAGTCAATCTCATATATTATTCCCTCATGGCTATGTGATTCAATGGCAATGTTCATTCCATCTTTGATAACTGAAAAAATATTTGTGGCTCCAACAATAGCAGGCTTTCCCATTTCTAAGCAAACGAGTGCAACATGACAAGTCAATCCACCACTTTGTGTTATGATGCCAGAGGCCTCTCTAATAATAAGAGCGATATCCGGGGTTGGAGATTTTGCAACAATTATACATCCACAACAAGAACCAATTTCATCAATAGGGTCATTGACTATTTTCACTTCTCCTTGGGCAAAACAGTCCATCACGCCCAAACCTGTGCATATTTTTTTCATTTATTTCTCCAGCTTTCTTTTTATACTATCTATGTTTTTTTCAAGGCTACTTTTCTGGCTTTCTGTGAGACTATCTTTTATTTTGAAATATATAGCATTAATATCATCAGCAGTTTCTACTTTTTTTGCACTTTCCCATATAATTAGCATCCAGTCCTTATAGTGTTTAGCGAGAAGTTTATTTCTTATTATAATATAGGCGGCATCTTGCCCTTCAGTATAAGGCGTTCTAGTTATAACAATTTTATTATCAATAACTAGAAAAGTAGCAAATGGGATCGCATTATCGGAATCAAAATATGCATATACATTGTTGTTATTGTGAAGATTTCCAATGTCTATATTTTCAATAAATCTTCCAGCAGTTTCTGCTCGAAACATAGTAATGTATGTCAATTTAATATTATTGCTTTTAAACAGAAACTTAACAGTTTTGTGCATTAATCTACTCTTATTTTTATTAGCGGTTCTAATTTTAGTATCAATAGTAACAAAGTCCACTATATGTTCTCCATTTTTTACTAAATGATAAATTTCTTGTGCACATAGATCAACAGATTTGAAACATTGGATGCTAGAAGTATCAATTAATTGATCAAACTTTTCATAAAAGGCTTCAAATTTGCTTGAATATTGAATATCCATTATTAAAGAGGTGCTAGCAATTAAAATCAATAACGATAAAATCATATATTGATATAAATCAGTTGTCCCCTGAAAAAACATAACGATTCCATATATAATTGCAGCAATTACAGTCGAAAAAGAGACAATTATTTTTAAAACTTTCATATATATGCACACCTTCACAGGTATCCTAATTTTCTTATCCTAAGAGCACCTAACAAAACCTGACAAATAGAGGAATATGGTGTAAAATACTAGTGGGGGGTGAAACAAATGCCCAAGAAGCTAGTAAGCGACGAACTGTGGAGTCAGGTTGAACCGCTCTTGCCAAGACATGA
>CALXSW010000272.1 GCA_944391255.1 uncultured Clostridia bacterium
TTGATCCCGATGGAACACCAACCGAGTCAGCATATCCTGTTTATCCTATTAACGATACTATTCTGATAACACCCGGTTCTGATCCGAATGATTTTATTAACTATGCGGATAATAAATTATTCAATACTGAACATGGTGACTATTTTTACTGTAAGGTGAACTGGAAAGATTTTGAGGCTGTAGAAGAAACAGGTGAATATTCAATTTGGGGCGAATATATTTTACCGCAAGGCATATATATCCAGCCGGACAAGCCGCAATATTATACACAAAATTTTTTTGTTATGAATGATGATACAATCTATTTAGACTATGCTGAAATTTTAGGAGGCAACATTATTTGCAAATGGATAAAAGAGATCAATGATACTGAAAATATATCTATTTATTATTCTATAGGCAATTCGAAATGGAATGAGGCGCAAAACAAAGAATATGGATATGTGATAAGCAATAGCTTTATTATACCGACAACCTCATTGCAGGCGGATACAGATTACTACTTTAAGCTAAAATATGAAAATGCTTTCACAAAAACGCTCCATATAAAACTTAATAAGGAGCAAATCAAAACAGAATTTATGGAAGGTGATCGCGATGGAGGTGACAATTCGGAGCAGGATATTCCGGAATTAGAACAACCCTCAAATCCGGATTCATCTCATAGACCGTATCGCCCATCCGGCGGATCATCAATTATCGCTCCGGCTGTAACTCCGATTTTGGAGAGATCGGAAGAAATACCTGTTCGGTCTGATAACAACGATCGCTCTCAGCATTCTCCTCAAACTCATATTGAAGATGATGTAAAGGGAAATGATATTATTGAAAATGATTCTATTGAAAGCGATTCGGCTGAAAATAATTTTATTGAAAATGATTCCATAAAAAACAATCCTATGGAAAGCATAACTGACAATGAAACTGTAATCACAGGTGAACGCCTTAAGCAGATGACAGAATCACAGGGTGGTATTGTATTCTTTGAAAAGGATGGTATTGTTCTGGAAATGCCCAGAGATTTTATTGCAAATAATAATATCCAATCAGATGATACGATAAGTGTAAAGCTCGACAATGATACAGCTAAAATAAACATCTCTGTAAATATAAATAATAACCCGGTTACCAATATTTCGGGTTCTTCATTGCATATCCCAGAAGAAAAAGCTGTATTAAAAAAAGCTGAAACAGAAATCCCTGCCGATAACCGCAAATATAAAGACGCGACTTTCACTATTGATGAAACGGGAGAATACGATATTGAAAATATGCCAGCAGAAAAAAAGAATGAGCTAAATTCATTATTTTATCGCTATATCCTTTTTGGTATAGTTATTGCAGGATTATTGTTTATCATATTACTCATAAGAAAGAAGGTGAACGGACATAGACGGTAATACAAAGAAAACAATTGTTTCTGTTGTTGCTGTAATTTTATTTTTCAGTGTGCTTTTTTCTCTATTATATAAATATGATAACAAATACACACATAATTCTATACAGCCGATAGGAGGGATCTGGGATCTTTCCTCAGAAGATTTCTCTAACTCTTCATTATATTTCCCAATATATGACTGGGAATTTTATCCTGATGTTTTGCTTACACCTCAGGATTTTAAAAACGGTCGTCCTGATACACGCATGGAGTATATTACATTAGGTGAACGCACCTCTATAACAAGAGAATCAGCTTTCGGAAAAGGTACATATAGACTCAATATTATTCTGCCTGACACAAAGCAATCATATATGATGTATCTTCCTGAAATTTTTAACAGCTATCGTCTGTATGTAAATGAAGATCTTTTGCTTAATGTCGGAAATATACAAAAAGGAGAAATTGAAATCCAAAACCGTGCCATAACGTTTACCGCCGAAAGATACGTTCAGATCATTCTTGCAGTCAACAGCACATCTCATTTTTACAGCGGAATTATTTATCCGCCTATATTTGGAACTCCGTTTAATGTAAACACTACAAGAGGACTTCATATACTTCTTGTTATAATTATTACAGTAATAGGCTTTATATGCTTCCTGCTTTCCGTTTGGCTGGGATTTAGGACAAAACAAATCTATGCCAAACTGTTCGGAGTGCTTTGTGCTGTGGCAACAGGATATACATGTCATTCGATTATCCACACATTTATTCCTGTTTCCAGTATGATAATATACACTATAGAAATTGGCGCATATTATGCAATATTTATAATTATTATCTTAATTCATAATATGCTTTGCAATCTTCCGCGAGCGTGGAAAGCGGCAAATATTACTGTCAGCTCATTAGTTTGCATTATGGCAATTGCATTTTCGCATTTTTCAAGCCGAATAAATATAGAAGAACGTGCAATATTTTCCGCCATTCTTGATATATACAAATGGACATTGGTATTAACATTATCAGCTGCCGTAATTTACGCTATGTATAACAGAATCCAGCTTTCCAAGCCTTTATTATACGGAGCCATAGTATTTGCGGTGTCGCTTATATTCGATAGAATATACAGTCTTTATGAACCGATTTATACAGGTTGGTTTGGTGAAATCAGTATCTTTGTGTATATTATGATATTAGGATATATTGTTTGGGCAAATATAACCGATGCATACCGATTTAATCTTATTTTTACAGAACAGAAAAGACAAATGGAACGCCAGATAATTATGCAAAAGGAACATTACAATATGATCAATGACAAAATCGAAGAAACTCGGCGGCTTCGCCATGATATGCGGCAGCATTTCAGAGTGATGATGGGATTAATACATAAAAAAAATTATGATGAGCTGACTGACTACATAAAAAACATTGAAAGCTCTGATTATGAATTACCTCCCGTTATTTTATGTTCAAACAGCTTGATAGACGCATTGCTTCAATATTACGGAAGCCTATGTATAAAGAAGGAAATTGATTTTGACGTGCAATTTTCCGCCTCAAAAACTTTGCCTATATCAGATAATGATTTGACAATACTTCTTGGTAATCTTTTAGAGAATGCATATGAAGCCTGCGTATCAATAGAAGATAATAAAACAGAACGTTCAATATATATAAACGGTGTATGCAATGAAAAAATACTAAAATTAAAAATCACTAATACAAGCGTTGCACCGCCTGACAAGCGCGGCACTGATTTTTATTCTACAAAGCATGAAGGCATTGGAATAGGGCTTCGGTCTGTCCGTTCTGTAGTTGAGAAGCATAAAGGCATACTGGATATTAGTTATGAAAACAATCGTTTTTCCGTATCTATTCTTATATCATTTTCATAGCATAAAATCTTTATAAACAAAAAAGTCCGAACCCATTACCGATTGGTACAAGGTTCGGATTTTTACTGTTTGGTGCAGGCAGTGGGACTTGAACCCACACGGTGTTACCCACTAGAACCTGAATCTAGCGCGTCTGCCAATTCCGCCATGTCTGCAAATCTTGTCAACAGATTTATTATATCAGATATTTACAAAAAAATCAAGTCTTTTTTCAAACTTTCTGAAAAATATTATTTTATTATATAATAAATATATAACGGCTGCAAAGATATGATATCATATGCAGCCGTTTGTACCTATTATTCCGCTTTGCTCTCCAACGCTTCTATAGCATCTGCCATTTCATCAAGCTCCTTAAGCTCTATAGATTCTATAGCGCCGTCATCAGCTGTTTTTGCCATTTCTGGTCTTATAGGCAGCTTTGCAATATTTGAAATATTGTATTTTGCGGCTATTTCATCGATCTTGCTGTCGCCAAATATATTATGACGGCTTCCACAGTCAGGGCATTCAAAATATGACATATTTTCAACTATACCCAATACCGGAATATCCATCATATCAGCCATATTTACAGCCTTTTCAACGATCATTCCAACAAGCTCCTGTGGAGATGTTACTACAATTATTCCGTCAACAGGGAGTGACTGGAACACCGTCAACGGAACATCGCCTGTTCCCGGCGGCATATCTACAAACAAATAATCAAGATCACCCCACAGCACGTCCTGCCAGAACTGAGTTACAACATTTGATATTACAGGGCCTCTCCATATTACAGGCGCTGTCTTGTCCTCAAGCAGGAAATTTACCGACATCAGATTTATTCCCTTTTCCGATTCAACAGGGAATATTCCCACCTCGTTCGCTGTAGCCATGACATTTTTTCCGAACATCTTCGGTATTGACGGACCCGTCACATCCGCGTCAAGTATTCCGACATTCTTACCTCTTCTGTTCATAAGCACCGACAAAAGCGATGTAACCATCGATTTGCCTACGCCGCCCTTGCCGCTCACTACAGCTATGACCTTTTTGATATTTGAAAAAGGATTAGCATCAACAAGCAGGCTCTGCGGCTCTGTTCTTTCGCCGCAGCTTTCTCCGCATGATGAACAATTATGATCACAAGCCATTTTTTATTCCTCTCTTTTTCTTTATAATTTCAGGCAAGCTCAGATCATGGTCTGCGCTTGCCTGTTATTGTGCAATATTACATTTCTGATACAGCTTTTTTAAGCTCTGCTACCTTATCGATCTTTTCCCAAGCTACGCCCAGATCCTCGCGTCCCATATGGCCATATGCCGCAAGTCTTCTGTATATAGGCTTTCTAAGATCAAGCGTCTTGATTATAGCGTTTGGTCTGAGATCAAACACCTTCTCTATAGCAGCTTCTATCTTTTCCTCTTCTATCTTGGCCGTTCCGAATGTGTCTATCATAATAGACACCGGTCTTGCAACGCCTATAGCATACGCAAGCTGGACTTCGCATCTTGAAGCAAGTCCGGCAGCCACAACGTTCTTTGCTACCCATCTTGCAGCGTATGCCGCGCTTCTGTCAACCTTCGTCGGATCCTTGCCGCTGAAAGCGCCGCCGCCGTGACGCGCATATCCGCCGTATGTGTCAACTATGATCTTTCTTCCTGTAAGTCCGCTGTCGCCGTTAGGTCCGCCGACAACGAAACGACCTGTAGGATTTATATAATACTTAGTGTTTTCATCTATGAGGTCTGAAGGAACTGTCTTCAATATGACCTCTCTCAATATATCATCGCGCAGCTTTTCTATAGCAACATCAGGAGAATGCTGACTTGACACAACTACAGCGTCCACTCTTACCGGCTTGCCGTCATCGTATTCAACTGTTACCTGTGTCTTGCCGTCAGGTCTCAGATAATCAAGGATCCCCTCCTTGCGCACCTCTGTGAGCTTCTTAGCCATCTTATGCGCGAGAGATATCGGCATCGGCATAAGCTCCGGTGTTTCATCACAGGCATATCCGAACATCATTCCCTGATCGCCGGCGCCTGTTGAGTTTCCGTCATCAGTGCCGCCGCACTCTCTGTTCTCATATCCAGCATTTACGCCCTGCGCTATATCAGGTGACTGCTCGTCGATAGCTGTCACAACAGCGCATGTAGTTCCGTCAAAGCCGTACTTTGCTCTGTCATATCCTATAT
>CALXSW010000273.1 GCA_944391255.1 uncultured Clostridia bacterium
ATGCTTTACAATTGAAAGACCGAGTCCCGTTCCGCCCGACTCCTTAGAATGGCTCTTGTCCACCCTGTAGAACCGCTCGAATATCCGTTCTCTATGTTCCTCCGGTATTCCGATACCATTATCTACATCGGTTATTGTCACCTTTTTGGTATCCTTCTTAACGGTCACATTTACATTTCCGTCATCGTTATTATACTTTATAGCATTGTCACATAGATTATACACTATCTCATAAATAAGACGCGGTATCGCGCTTACCGTGCTCTTTACACCTTCGACATTAAGTGAAATATTTTTCTTTTCAGCCACCTCCGCAAGCTCGCTGCATACGTCCTTTACTATCTCGTATACATCGACAGGCTCTACCGGCAGCTTTTCTCCTTCATCAAGCTGTGACAGACGTATTATATCGTTTATAAGCGTCAGCAGTCTGTGCGATTCAGCGCGTATAGCAGACGCGAATTTCGGAACGTCGTCCGCTTTCACTATTCCGTTTTCTATAAGCTCCGCGCTCCCCATTATCGTCTGAAGCGGTGTTTTCAGCTCATGCGAAACATTGGCGCTGAATTCCTTTCTCGTCTTTTCAGACATAGTCTGCTGCGTTATGATCTGCTTATTTTGGGTTTCGATTCGTTTTAAAAGCGGTGTTATCTCCTCGTATATATGATTATTCATAGGATCCTCAAGATTGAGCGCGTTTATCGGCTCGACTATATTTCTCGCTATCTTCTTCGCCATAAAGAATGAAACTAACAGAACTATTATAAATACTATAATAGTCGTCGGGAACATGCTGACAAGTATTTTAAATACGGAATCACGAGCTATTGATATGCGCAGCACATTTCCATCTGACAATTTTTTTGCAAAATATAGAGTTTCTTCCATCAAAGTGGCTGAATATCGCGAGCTCTCACCATACTCTTCAGAAAGCGCCTCTTCTACTTCCTCTCTGCAGCTGTGATTTTCCATCATATCTTTCTCGGCAACACTGTCATACAAAACTATTCCGTCTTGAGATATGACCGTTACCCTGTACCCCTGTACATCAAAATGGAAATCATCCTTGTTTTCCTCTGCAATCTCCGCTATAAGATCCAGTTCAGCTCTTGAGCTTGCCTTTTCATTTTTGTCAATATAGTTGTACATAGATATAGTTATTAGCAGCAGCGATGTCACAAGTACACCTATTGACATCAATACTATAGAACGGAATATCTTTTTCCTCATTCAGCAAAATTCCTCTCTTTTCTTTTAAATGCCCACCTATATCCGATATTTCGCACCGTTTCTATGCACGCTCCGTACTCGCCTATCTTTTGGCGCAGCGTTCTCACATGCACATCAACAGTTCTCGACTCGCCTATAAAGTCGCTGCCCCAGACTCCGTCCGATATCTGTTCACGCGTCAGAGCTATTTCCGGATTTGACATAAACAACCTAAGCAGCTCGAACTCCTTAAACGTCAGTATTATGCTCTCATCGCCTATCTGAGCCGTTCGCTTTATAAGATCAAGCTTTAATCCTCCGGCCTTAAGTATCTCCTCTCTGCCCTGCTTTTTGCATCGTCTTAATACTGCCTTTACTCTTGATACCATCTCCATCATTCCGAACGGTTTTACAAGATAATCGTCAGCTCCCATATCAAGACTCTGCACCTTATCTATCTCCATGCTCTTTGCTGTCGCCATTATTACAGGTATATCCTCTGTCAGCGGTGAGGCTTTGAGCTTTTTAAGTATCTCGCATCCGTCCTCCTCCGGCAGCATTATATCGAGAATAATAAGCTCCGGCTTTTCCGTTTTAAGCGCGTCCCAGAACGAAGTGCTGTCGGCAAATCCATGCGCTTCAAAGCCTGTATTGTTAAGAGTATAGACCTCCAGATCACGGATACTGCTATCGTCTTCAACACAATATATCACAATTACTCCTCCGATCTATCCATCATATTTTTATCAATGTATAAATTATACTACACTTTACTTTTTATTTCAACTGCGCCAATGTAAAATTTGGGTAAAATATATAAAAGAAAAACACCCATCCGACCGAAATCGAAACAGGTGCTGTATTATATATTATAGGCTTATTTATGGTCTACGCCTTTGTGGATTCCAGTTACAGAAAATTCAACCCACGCCGCTATATTTGATGCGTGATCACCTATTCTCTCCAGATATTTTGCTATCATAAGCATATCAAGAACGTATTCCGCATCAACATTATTTTCTCTTATCATCTTTATAAGCTGATTTTTGATCTTTACAAAATACGCGTCAACTATATCATCATACTTTATTACCTGTCTTACGAGGTTCACATCGCTTATAACATACGCGTCTATACTGTCAGTAACCATCTTTATAGCCGCATCTGCCATGTTGCGCAGATACTCCATATCTATGTCCTTTTTGTCCTGTATGAACTTTATAAGCTCAGCTATGTTAAGCGCCTGATTGCCTATTCTCTCCATGTCCGTGACCATTTTCAGCGCCGCTGATATCTGCCTCAGATCTCGCGCCACCGGCTGCTGCTGAAGGAGCAATTTAAGGCATGACGCTTCAATATGCCTTTCCATCTGATCTATCTCTGACGCTAACTGCGGTATTCTCTCCGCGAGTGCTATATCCTTATCTGTGATAGATTTCGCCGCGAGCGCTATTATTTCCTCACACATCGCGCCCATCGTTGTCAGATTCTCATTCAAAGATTTAAGCTGCTTGTCGAATGCACTTCTCATTAACCAAACCTCCCTGTTATATAATCCTCTGTTCGCTTATCCTGCGGATATGAGAACATTTTTTCGGTGTTTCCGTATTCGATCAGCTCGCCGAGCAAAAAGAATGCCGTATTATCCGATATTCTTACAGCCTGCTGCATATTATGAGTGACGATTATTATTGTGTAATCCTTCTTCAGCTCCATTGCAAGCTCTTCTATTTTTGATGTTGAAATAGGATCGAGCGCGGAGGTTGGCTCATCCATCAGCAGCACCTTTGGCTCTACTGCCAATGCGCGCGCTATACACAATCTCTGCTGCTGTCCGCCTGACATTCCGAGCGCTGATTTTTTCAGTCTGTCCTTCACTTCATCCCATATAGCCGCGCCTCTTAATGACTTCTCCACTATTTCATCAAGGCGCGCCTTACTTTTTATCCCGTGCGTTCTCGGTCCGTACGCTATGTTATCATAAATACTCTTTGGGAACGGATTCGGTTTTTGGAAAACCATTCCTATATTTTTACGAAGATCATTGACGTCCACATCAGGCGCGAAAATGTCCTTGCCGTTATACTTTATACTTCCCTCGATCCTTACATCAGGGATAAGATCGTTCATTCTGTCAAGCGTCTTTAAAAATGTTGATTTACCACAGCCTGACGGCCCTATAAGCGCCGTTATCGCTTTTTCTTCAATGTCTATATTTACATCCTTTAGCGCCTTAGTCTGACCATACCACAGGCACAGATCCTTGACTGTAATTACCTTACTCATATGTTTCTCCTTTTCTTGTAGTAGCTTCCCACCATATTTGCGGAAAGATTTATAAGGAATGTCAAGATCATCAATATCGCAGCTATTGCAAACGCGACCTCAAATTCCCCCTGCTCCTTGGCGTACACATAAAGCGCCACTGTAAGAGTTGCGCCGCTGCTCGTTAATCCCTCTATCACGCCGTTTAAAGCATGCGCAAATCCGGCGGTAAAAAGCAGTGCGGCAGTTTCACCGAGTATTCTTCCGACTGACAATATACAGCCCGTTATGACACCATCCACGCATCCGGGCAGAACGACCGTTCTTATAACTCTCCATTTTCCGGCACCCAGTCCAAACGCGCCGTCACGATAGCTCTGCGGCACAGTTTTAAGGCTCTCCTGTGTAGTTCTTATGACGGTAGGCAGATTCATTATTACCATTGTCATAGCTCCTGCGAGTATTGACGTTTTCATGCCGAGGAACTGACAGAAGAAGAGCATGCCCACAAGACCATATATTATAGACGGTATACCCGACAGCGTTTCCGACGCGTATTCTATTGCCGCCACAAATTTTTTATTCCGCGCATATTCTGTGAGATACACAGCCGCGCCCACGCCCAAAGGCAGAACTATTATCAAAGTTGAAATAACAAGATATAATGTATTTAAGATATCCGGTAAAATTCCTATCGTATCGGATAGATAGCTTGGCTTTGATGACAACAGCTCCCATGTTATGTTTGGTATCCCCTTGAACATAACATAGATGATAAGGAATATCAGCAAACCACACGTCAAGGTGACCGCTATTCCCATCAACGTTTTCATCAAGCCGATATACAGCTTACGTTTAGTTGACCTCATAAATATTACCCTTTCAAAATCCGACTACGCCGTAGTTTTTTAATATATCCGGCGTTTATTTATTACAATATCAGATATATCAATCCTCTTTGCTCCGCTTTAAGAAAAAGTTAAGCGTAGCGTTTATAAGCATTATAAACAGGAACAGCACAAGCGCTATAGAGAACAGTGCCTCTCTCTGGAGTCCTGCCGCGTATGACATTTCGCTCGCTACCGCTGTCGTAAGGAAACGAACACTCTGGAAAAGTGACGGCATATTTGCAACATTTCCCGATACCATCATTACAGCCATAGCTTCGCCTATCGCTCTTCCGACACCTAAAACGACAGCCGCCGCGATACCGCTTTTTGCAGCCGGTACTGTTACTCTGAAATATGTTTCGATCGGAGTCGCGCCAAGCGAAAGCGACGCGTCCTCATATTCCTGCGGAACGGCCTCAAGCGCCGTTACCGACACTTTTATTATAGATGGCAGTATCATTACAGCCAGAACTATTATAGCCGCCAAAAGCGATGCTCCGTCAGCTATATTGAATATTTTCTTTATTCCCGGAACGAGAACCATCATGCCCACAAGTCCATATACAACTGACGGTATACCTGCAAGAAGTCCGACAGCGTTTCCGATAACTCTCTTAACCTTAGGCGGCGCTATTTTTGCAACATAGACAGCTGTAAGAAATCCGATCGGCACACCTATTATGATCGCTCCGGCTGTGCCGTAAATACTCGTCAAAATGAAAGGAAGTATACCGTATTCAGGTGACGCGGCTGTCGGCTTCCATGTCGAACCAAACATGAATTTTATTAAGCCTATTTCCTTTATCGCCGGAATACCGGATATCAATAAGTATATCGTGATTAAAAGAACAGATGCAACGCTTATGAGTCCCAGTATAAGGAAAATACCATATACAATATCTTCAAATAATTTTTGTTTGTTCTTCATATGTGATCCTCTCGATTAAACATTTTTACAAGGCTGATGAGGCTGTCGTTTTTGCTGCAGCCTCATCGGATCCTATGCTTAGTTTGCCGGCACAACGCCCGCAGCTGTTATGATCTCATTTGAATCAGCAGATGTTGCAAAGTCAAAGAACAGCTGAGCAGAATCGCTGAGCGACGCGCCTTCCTTTGTAACAAGCACGAATGGTCTCTGTATCTTATAGTCACCGCTTAAAATCGTTTCCTCTGATGCCTTGACTCCGTCTACAGTTATCATCTTTACATTATCCTTAACTGATGCGAGTGACGCATAACCTATAGCGTTAGGGTTTGATGAAACAGTCGTTATAACATCGCCTGTAGATGTAAGCTCCTGGCGATATGCGCACTGTTCTTCAGTACCTGTTATAGATTCAAAACCGTCTCTCGTACCGCTTCCCGCTTCACGGCCTATCAAAACGATGTCAAGATCTTCTCCGCCTACCTCGCTCCAGTTTGTGATCTCGCCCTTATATATAGATGCTATCTGATCAACTGTAAGATCGACTACCGGGTTCGCATTATTTACTATTATTGCTATACCGTCATACGCAAGCACAGTTTCCTTTAATCCGCTTGATTTCTCCTCATCTTTAAGACTTCTGCTTGACAATCCGATGTCACATCTGCCTTCAGAAACCGCCGTTATACCAGAGCCTGAGCCTGTAGGATTATATGTGAATGTGATCTTTGGATTTGCCTCCATAAACGCTTCACCTAAAGCGCCGATAACTGCTTCCATTGAAGTTGAACCGTCAGTTGAAACAGAGCCTGATACGCTTGAGCTATTTCCCGAGTTCGATTCATTTCCTCCGTTGTCTTCTGATGTTCCGCCGCAGCCAGCCATCATAGCCGCCGCTAAAGTTCCTGCCATTGCCAATGCGATTATTTTCTTAATTTTCATTGATTTCATTTTTATTTTCTCCTTAAAATAATTTTAAACGTTTTAACCTCTCATCAGGTTACGGGTATATTATAATTCTGAATTGTAAAATACAAAAGACAGATTATGTAAAATATGTGTCAAAAAAAGAGCTGCTTTGTAAATTATAATTTTATAGACAATAAAAAAAACACGGCATATCACCGTATTATTTTACCCCAAAAAAATTATATATGAGCTGCCGCGCCGCAGCAAATGAGCTTTAAACAAAAAAAGCCCGCATATGCGGGTAAAAAGATAAATCCGGCAACGTTCTACTCTCCCGGGAGGTCGCCCTCCAAGTACCATCGACGCTATTGAGCTTAACTTCTGTGTTCGATATGG